>JALNVJ010000067.1 GCA_023227645.1 Bacteroidales bacterium
CATTCTGGGGAAAGAGCAAGTTCTTAGTTGTAATGTATGATTAATAATTGATTGATTTTTATAATAATAAAAAAGGTTGCTCAAGCGAGTAACCTTTTTTTTGTCCATAAAAAATGATTTCCATACAACAGTAATTGAAAAACTTTATTAACTTTGCATTATAATAATAATATTAAACAAAAAACCATTATGAAAATCAAACAAATACTAGTCATTATAGGATTATTTCTAATTTCAAGTGTTGCATCTGCACAAACAAAAACATCTATTGATATAAATCCTTGGTCAGTTATTCCATCAGGAGTATATAAGCTTTCGGTTAAGGGAAACATTAGAGTTACTGTTATATATGGTAAAACTAGTTATTACGACTTTGGAACAGATATTAAAAAATATATTGCATCAGGACAAGAAGTTACAGCAAGAAATTTTGTTTCTAATGGAACTATTACAATAACCCCTGAAATAACTGGTTCAGCAGGAGTTCTTAGGATATATGTAAAAGAACCATTAGTAGAAATTGAGGTTTCTGAAGGAGGATTAGTGTTGTTCGATTCAAAAATTAGTCAAGCATCAATGACAGTTCGTCTTTTTGGTTCCAAACTATATTCAGAAAATAAGTTTAAAGTAGATAATTTTGTTTTGGAAAACTACCAAGGCATTATAGAATTAAAGAAAGCGTATTTAAATTCTGCAATTATGAATATTACTCAAGGTTCAAAAAATAATATTTCAGGAAGAGTAAGTAAACAACAAATTTACGTGCCCGAAAAATAGTTTTCTGAATCCTTGTTTTAATTTTTTCTTTCTTTGATTCATGAAATTCTTTCTTTGATTTAATTAATTCTTTCTTTGATTCATTCGAATGATTCAATAAGTAGATAATGATTCAATTTATATAGTTTCTAAACTTCAAAGAAAAATAGTATATTTATTTTATTACCTTTGCACTTTGTTTTACTTGAAAAAAGACTAAATAGAAATGATTGATTTATTATTACAAGAATCTATAAAAGGAGCTTTAAGTTCTTTATATCAAATAAATGTTGATTCGAAAGATATTACTCTTTACTCTACTAAAAAAGAATTTGAGGGTGATTTTACTCTTGTTGTTTTTCCTTTTGTAAAGCTAGCAAGGAAATCTCCGGAACAAACAGCTAAAGAAATTGGCGATTATGTAGTTGGAGATTGTAAAGATATTATTGGATTTAATGTTATAAAAGGTTTCTTGAATTTTGAAGTATCCAATGATTATTGGGTGAGATTTATAGATCATTTTAAAACTAAATATACTTTTGGATATAAGCCAATAAGAGATGAAAAACCTGTTGTTGTTGAATATTCTTCCCCTAATACCAACAAACCTCTACATCTTGGACATATAAGAAATAACTTATTGGGTTGGAGTGTTGCTGAAATTCTTAAAGCAAATGGATTTGCTGTTAGAAAGGTGAATCTGGTTAATGATAGGGGTATTCATATTTGCAAGTCAATGATAGCTTGGCAAAAATTTGGTCAAGGTGAAACTCCTGAAACTTCTGGTTTAAAAGGTGATCATTTGGTTGGAAAGTATTATGTTCTCTTTGATAAGGAATATAAGAAAGAGATTGAGAAGATGGTTAGCCAGGGAGTGGAAAAAGAAATTGCAGAAAAGACAGCTGAAATTTTGATTGAAGCTCAAGATATGCTTAGGAAATGGGAGGCTAAGGACAAGGCCGTTATTGATTTATGGAAAACAATGAATGCTTGGGTTTATAAGGGTTTTGATGAAACTTATTATAAGATGGGAGTTGATTTTGATAAGGTTTATTTTGAGTCAGAAACATATCTTTTAGGTAAGGATTTAGTTAAGGAAGGAGTAGAAAGCAGCGCTTTATATAAAAAAGATGATAATTCTATTTGGTGTGATTTAACATCTGATGGTTTAGATGAAAAGCTTTTGCAAAGGGCTGATGGAACTTCGGTTTATATGACTCAAGATTTAGGTACAGCTATTCAAAGACATATTGATTTCAATTCTGATAATTTACTATATGTTGTTGGTAACGAACAAAACTATCATTTCAATGTATTGAAGCTGGTTTTAAAGAAACTAGGCTTTGATTGGGCTGAAAATTTACGTCATTTATCTTATGGAATGGTAGAATTGCCTGAGGGAAAGATGAAATCACGTGAAGGAACTGTTGTTGATGCTGACGATTTGATTAAGGAGATGATAAATACAGCAAGGGAACAAACATTGGAGCATGGTAAAACAGAAGGTTTCTCCTCATCTGAGGCAGAAAAACTATATTGGATGTTGGCTATGGGTGCTTTGAAGTATTTTATCCTAAAAGTTGATCCATCTAGAAATATGTTATTTAATCCGAAGGATTCAATTGATTTTAATGGTAATACAGGTCCTTTTATTCAATACACTCATGCGAGAATTCGTTCAATTATAAGAAAAGCTCAAGAGCAAAAAAATATTAATCTAGATACTCTTAGTATTGATTTATCTTCTAAACTAAACTCAAAGGAATTAGATATTATTAGAATTCTTTACCAATATCCGGCAATTGTTGACCAAGCTGGCAAAACCTTTTCTCCAGCCCTAATTGCAAACTATGTTTATGATTTGGCAAAGAGCTTTAATGCTTTCTATCAGGATGTTCAGATATTGAGAGAAGAGGATGAGGCTTTAATTAGATTGAGAATAGGTATTGCTTCTTTTGTTGGTAACACTATTAAATCAGCTATGGAACTTTTAGGGATTACAGTCCCTGAAAGAATGTAGTTGTAGATTTCTTTTTCTAAATACTTCTTTTAATAAAACTTTTCATATCTTTGCCCTATCGAAATAAAATTTTTGATAGATGAGTGATATATACAATGAAACAAATCCTGAAGAAGTAACTTGTTTGTCTTCCGTGGACGAAGAAGGCAATGAATTAATTCTCTTTAATGATAATTTTCATACATTTGATTATGTAATTGAATGTTTGCTTGAAGTTTGTAAATTGAGTTATGAGCAAGCTTCAAATTGTGCTAATATTGCTCATAGAAAAGGTCTTTGTGCTGTTAAACATGGAAGTTATGATGAACTTTTAAAGATGCACGATCAATTGGTTAAGAAAAAATTAAAAGTAGAACTCAGATAAAATTAATTTATATGGACTTATTATTTATTCTTTTATTCCTTGTGGGAGGAATAGTTTTAATTGTTTTGGAGATTGTTGCAATCCCTGGTTCAACTATTGCAGGTTTATCGGGCATAGGAATGCTTGTTTATGGGATTTACCGTGTATTTATTGAATACGGAAACACTTGGGGGATAATTACTTTATTCTTGGCTTTATCTTTTTGTACTTTTCTCCTTATTTATTCGCTTCGTGCCAAAACATGGAAGAGATTTGCTTTAAACAAATCAATTGACAGTAAGGCAAATGATATTCAAATTGAAGAGTTTAAGGTAGGTGACAAAGGAATTACCATAACTCGTCTAGCTTATGCTGGAATGGCAGAAATAAATGGTAAAAGAATTGAAGTTTTTACTTCTACATCTTTTGTAGATCCAAAAACTGAAATTGAAATTGAGAGGATTGAAGGCAGCAAAATACTTGTAAGACCTATCTAAATACCTTTTTTATCAGTTTTTTTATACTCATATGTGTGTATTGTTTTCATTAAAATATAAAAATAATTATAAATTTTGGTTACAAAAATGAAATAAGTAGTGTTATAGATATAAATAGGTAAGTGTACCAGTTAATTTCATATTAATAATGAAAAAACTTTTATATTGTTTGCTTAGTATTTTATCAACTTCTACGCTCTTTGCGCAATCAATAAATATGCCCACTACTGGCGTAGAATATCTAACAACAAGTAGTTGCATTCTTTATGATAATGGAGGCGCTGCTAGTAATTATGGAAGCAATTGTAACGCAACTTATGTTATAGAAACTCAAAATCAAGGTGCTTTTTTCTCAATTAATGGTTCCTATGATTTAGAACAATATTATAAATCAAGATTAGTTATTTATGATGGTGGATCTACTTCAACAAGTGTAATAGGCACATACAGTAATGGAATAGGGGCTATTAATATTTGTACTCATTCTTCAGAAATTACTATCCGTTTTTTTTCCGATACCGACACTCCACAATCAGGATTTGTTTTAAATATTGTTGAAAACACTTGCCCAAGAGTATCTTCCTTGACGGTAATTGACATAACAGAATCTTCTGCAAAATTAACTTGGGGAGCTATTAATGGATCAACAAATTGGATAATTGAATGCACTACTAATAATATGCCAAATGGACAAAATATTTTTTCAACTACATCCAATTTTTATGAATTAAATGGATTAAACCCTCTTACTAATTATTGTTTCAGAATTCATTCCAATTGTACTCCAATAACTTCATGTTCCTATAGTCAAGTATGTTTCTCAACCATATGCCCGTGTCCACAAGCTACTTATGCACACGCAACTCTTGGCGATAGAACTCTTACTGTTGAGTGGATTGAACCCCACACAGATATTGTTTGGACAATAACTCTGACCTATAATGGACAATCAATAGTAGTTACAAGTACAGAGCCAATTTATATTTTTGACAATCTTCCTTTTGATTTCGAATACTATACAATTGTTATAACTAGTGATTGTTATCCTTATAACTTAATTTGCAATCAAACAGCATTTAGCTACAATCCACCTCCACCTCAACCACCTCCACCATTTGAATGTTTGTGCCCTTATGCTCGTCATCCTATTGTTTCTAATATTCAATCTAATTCCGTTGATATAAGTTGGGACTATAATTCAAATGCCATAGGGTGGATTCTTCAATATAAGGCAGAGAATTCTAGTATTTGGCTCTTCGATACTGTTTTTACAAATAATTGCACCCTAAATAATCTTGAACCTATTACAAATTATGAATGTTATATTCATTCTTATTGCGATAATTTCGATAATAGATGTAAGGTATATAGTCCTTTTTTCACATATAGTGACCAATGTTTTAACTTTTTGGATTTAAAAGGTCCTAATTGCCATGCATCCTATGGTACATTTTATAATCCTTTTCAGAATACAGGAATAATAAATTATGGATCAGCTAGTTTAATGAGTAGGCATACTATCATGAGAGATACTATTGAAAAAGATCCAAGAACAAATAATATGCTTTCTTGTGTCCCTCCTGGAGAAAAAGCATCTGTGCGTTTGGGTAATTGGAATATTGGTGCAGAGTCTGAAAGCATTGATTATATGTTATATGTAGATACTAATAATTTTGACTTATTGTTATTGAAATATGCTATTGTTCTGCAAGATCCAAATCATCCTATAGGGAAACAACCCCGTTTTATACTCTCTTTATGGGATGATCAAGGTAGAGTAATTGATGAAACTTGTGGATATATTAATTTTTACTCGGGTCAAGCTTCGGGATGGAATAGAGATGAAGCTAATAATGTTCTATGGAAAGATTGGTCAACAATGGGGCTTGACCTTACAAACTATCATGGCAGAAGAATTTATATAAAACTTTCAACTTACGATTGTGAAGAAGGTGGACATTATGGTTATGCATATTATACTCTTAGCTGCGGTAGTAAATATGAGACAAGAAAAACATGTGGTAAAATTGATTCTATATTAATGGAAGCACCTACGGGTTTCTATTATTCTTGGTATTTAGAGGATGATCCAGACAATATAATTTCAACTCAACAAGAATTAAGGGTTTTAGTAGATAATTCTGTTTTCTATTGTAAATGCACTTCAGTAGAAAATGAATTATGTTATTTCTATATAAAATATATTGCAGAGAGGAATTATCCTTATTCACTTTTTGACTATAATATTGATTCTTGTTCAAAAGAAGTTGCTTTTTTTAATCAAAGCATAGTATCCAATAATGATTCTATTGCAATTGGCGACAAGCATTGCTCTGATGTTAAATGGTTATTCCATAATGGGACAGAATCAATATTAGATACTGCAATATTTACATACGATACCCTTGGAGTTTTTCCAGTAATATTGATTTCAAGTTTAAACAATGGTGACTGCCTTGATACTCTTATTAAAAATGTAGAAATAAGCCCATACTATAGAGATACAATTAGAATAAGAATATGTGAAAAAGAAACCTATAACTCAAATGGTTTTAACGATTCAATAGAAGGTGTATATTCTATTAATCACATTACTGAAAGAGGTTGTGATAGTCTTGTTGTTTTAGATTTAAAAGTTCAAGATAATTATAATCAATCAATATTTGACACCCTTTGTAAGGGAAGTATATATAGTAATTACGGTTTCAATTGTTACAATTCTGGAGTCTATACTAATAATCTTCAGTCAATATATGGATGCGACAGTATTATTACCCTATATCTAACACAAATACAAACTTACCCCGACTATTCTATAATTGATGATAAATATATACTTGTTGAAGATTTTCCGATAATTATTGATGTCACATCAAATGATTGTAATTCTTATTTTTGGAATACAGGTTCCACAAGTCCTATTCTTGAAGTCAATTATCCAGGAAGTTTTTATGTGACATTATACACTGTTTGTGGCAATGTATTAGATTCTGTTTATATTGCTGTGCCTGATGTAAATGTTTTTGTTCCAAATTCTTTTACTCCACTTTTAGATAATAATAATACCTTTTTTCCTGTATTTGAAAGTAGTGAAAAGTTAATTATTGAAACATTTGAAATATTCAATCGCTGGGGACAAAGAATTTACGCTTCAACTAAAACACCTTGGGATGGGAAATATAAAGGCAAATTAGTTGATAATGGAGTTTATATTTGGCGTTTAATATATAGAACAAAATATAGTTCAGACCGAAGTTTTGAAAAAACAGGTGATCTTAACGTTATTAGATAAGTTGTATCTTATACTTCTATATCGTTAATATATTGGATATTTTATATATCTAACATATAATAAGAACCATTATTTGAATTTCTTTTTTTCATAATAATAAAATAATAATTCCTTATACTTTTGAAATTAGATATAATATTTATATCTTTGCTTTCTAAATATTGATTTATTAACTTAAAAAATAGAAATTATGCCATCAATTATTCTTATCGTCGTAATGTCGCTTGTCGCATTAATCGTGTTTTTATGGTTGGTACCTTTAAATTTATGGTTCCAATGTGTACTAAACGGAGTTAAGATGTCTCTTCTTCAACTTATATTTATGCGTTGGAGAAAAGTACCACCAACAATTATTGTTAATTCAATGATTACTTCAAAGAAAGCAGGTCTAGATCTAAGCTCAGATCTCTTAGAGGCACATTATCTTGCAGGAGGACATGTTCCAAGAGTTGTTAAGGCTTTGATCTCTGCAGATAAAGCAAATATTAACTTAGATTTTAAATCAGCAACTGCAATTGACTTAGCTGGTCGTGATGTATTTGAAGCTGTTCAATTGAGTGTTAATCCTAAAGTATTAGATACTCCCTTAGTTGCTGCTGTTGCAAGTAATGGTATACAATTAATTGTTAAAGCCAGAGTTACTGTTAGAGCTAATATACGCCAATTGGTTGGGGGAGCAGGTGAAGAAACAATTCTTGCTCGTGTTGGAGAAGGTATTGTAACTTCAATTGGTTCTTCTAAATCTCATGCTTATGTTCTTGAAAACCCAGATTCAATTTCTAAGCTTGTTCTTTCAAAAGGATTAGATACAGGAACTGCATTTGAAATTCTATCTATTGATATTGCAGATATTGATGTAGGTAAGAATATTGGTGCTCAACTTCAAATGGACCAAGCAGAGGCAGATAAAAATATTGCACAAGCTAAGGCTGAAGAAAGAAGAGCAATGGCAATTGCTGCTGAACAAGAAATGAAGGCAAAAGCACAGGAAGCCAGAGATAAGGTTATTGAAGCA
>JALNVJ010000068.1 GCA_023227645.1 Bacteroidales bacterium
GTAATCGCATTGTGCTATGATTAAGTATGTTAAAGTTCAAAGACTGATTCCTGTTGGGGCTAATCCTGGCTTGAAGTTTTTGGCTCGATTGTTCCGTTCTAATGACGTGACGATGGATCAGCTTTGTCAAGAGATTTCGGAATCGACCACTGTGTCGTTTCCTGATGTTTTGGCTTGCTTAAAAGCTCTTGAAATTACAGTTTCTCGTCATATTATGAATGGGGAGGCTGTTAAGTTTGCATATCTTGGCTCTTTTATCCCTGCCATTAAAGCGAAAGTGCAAGATGCTCTTGAGGATGTGGATGCTTCAACAATCAAAACGGTTCGTTGTAGGTTTTATCCTAGCCCTGATTTCAAACGTAGCTTGGCTAAGACTTCTTTGGCGGAGGCTAACTTAGATATGAAGGGCTTGCAATAGGCGGTAGTATAAAACTATTAATTAAGGGGTTATCGGTTTGATAGCCCCTTTTTTTGTGTTTTATGGTTGTTTTTACTTGACAAAAGGGTTTTATTGTTGTATATTTGCGGTAGAGAAACATTATAGTTGCAGTACTAACCTATGAAAGTGTTTTGTTTTACGGATTAGATTGTTTCTTTGAATGATGTCGGAAGAGTATTTAATAACTGCACATATTTATTTATGTGATTTACGGAATAGATTAAATACTCTTCTTTTTTTATTTAGTTTTCTTCTGTTTTTTCTGATTTTTTTTTGGTCTTTATCGTTGGATGGGTATATCAAATAGCTGAAGTGTGTCGTATCTTTTGGTGTTGTCGATGGATATGCTTTCAAATAGGATGATAGGGGAGAGCTTGATTTGTTCTGTTTCTTTACCAAATTCTGTTTTTATTTCCTCTCTTTTGGTTTTGTCTTTTAGGTTTTTGATATTGGCTATGGTGATATGGGGGATAAAATCACGGTTGATGTTATATAAGTTGTTGGTTTGTAGGGCTCCTTTTATTTTTTTATTTAGTTTTAATAGTTCTGCGTGTTCTTCAAATTTGAGGTGTATGGCTGTGATATTATTATTCTGTTCAAAATAATCGATGCCATTTATTATTATTTCTAAATCGTTTGTGTATTCTTTTTCTAATATTTCTTGAACTATTACATTTATCTTATTCATTTGTTTTTGGCTTGTGTTGCCAATAAAACAAAGGGTTAGATGGTAGTTCTCGGCTTTTATTGGTTTTATGTCTTCTAATCCAAAATGTGATATTGTTTGCTTTATTTGCTTTAGTATTTTTTCATTTAGTGTTAGTTTGAATCCTAAGAATAATCTTTTTTCATACATTGTGTTTCCTAAATTATATTCTATGTCTTGTATGATATTCCAGATATTGAGGTTGTTTTGTTTTGGTTTTTTATTTGTTTTGGTAGTTTTGTTGTTTTCTGAATTATTATCAAAGAGATCTAAGGTTTCTTCTTTGATGATTTGTTTGGTTGAGGGTATATTTGTTTCTTGGTCTGGTGGATAAATGGTTCTTATTAGTGAAATGTTTGGAAGCATTTTTATTTTATCTATTATTGTTTTGGAATGTCGGTTATGGTCTCTTCCTATTAATATATATATGTAATCGAATGCTTTCTTTTCTTTAAGTAGTTTTTTATCTTTTATAAGTATGTGGTTTTCATCGTTTCTGTTGGATAAAAGGAAGTTTTTTAGTCTATGGGGTGAGTTGTTGTAATAGTAGTTTTTGAAATGTGTTATTTGTTCTGTTTCTTTATCATAACTTTCAAAATCTTTATATAGTTTGAAGTTGGTGCTTAATAGGGAATTGATTTTTTGAACTAATGAAAGACTGGCAATGGAGGTTGAAATACCGATGATTGTGATTTCATCGTCAGTAATTTCAAAGTATATTTCATTCAGTTCTTTATTCATTTTCCAACCTTCTTATGCATTACAAAAGTAGTGATAAATTTGTACATAACAAAAACTAAATATATATTTGCAGAATTGAATTTTAGTTTTTATGCTAAAATAAAGTATTAATCATTTAAAATTATTATATTTATGAACAACACAACATTTTTTTTTGAAAGACCCAAAAACGAAGTGGTAAAGGGTTATGCTCCTAATTCTCCTGAGAGGGAATCGTTGGGAAAAGAGCTTGAAAGACAGTATAATACTACTATTGAAATACCATTAATTGTTGGTGGGAAAGAAATTAGAACTGGAAAAATGGGTAAGGTTCATATGCCAACTGAACATGGTCATGTGTTAGCTACTTACCATATGGCAACTCCTGAGGTTGTTGAAATGGCTATTGAATCGGCTCTAAAGGCTCAAAATGATTGGGCAAACCTTCATTGGATTGAAAGATGTTCAATTATGTTGAGGGTGGCTGAATTATTATCTAAGAAATATCGTGATTTGATTAATGCTGCAACTATGTTAGGTCAAGGTAAGAATCCTTTCCAAGCTGAAATTGACGCTGCATGTGAATCGATTGATTTCTTGCGTTTTAATGCTTATTTTGCTTCAAAAATATATGCTCAACAACCAATGAGTGATCAAACTGCTATTAATCGTTTGGAATATCGCCCACTTGAAGGTTTTGTTTATACAATTTCTCCATTTAACTTTACTGCAATTGCTTGTAATTTGAATATTGCTCCTGTTGTTATGGGTAATGTTACGGTTTGGAAGCCTGCTACTACTGCTATTCTTTCTAATTATTATTTGATGAAGATATTTAAGGAAGCTGGTCTTCCTGATGGTGTTATTAATTTTTTACCAGGTTCTGGTGCTGTAATTTCTGATGTGTGTTTTGCTTCTAAAGATCTTGCTGGAATACATTTCACTGGTTCAACCTCTACTTTCAATAATTTCTGGAAACAAATTGGTGATAATATCAATAATTATATGACCTATCCTAAAATTGTTGGCGAAACAGGTGGAAAAGACTTTATTTTTGCTCATAAGACTACTGATCCAAAACAACTTGCTGTTGCTATTGTTAGGGGTGCTTTTGAATATCAAGGACAAAAATGTTCTGCTGCTTCAAGGGGATATGTTCCTGAAGCTATTTGGGAAGAAACTTTGAAATATATTAAGGAAATGACTTCTGAAATTGAACTTGGATGTGTTAGGGAGATGAGTAATTATGTGAATGCTGTTATTGATGAGAAATCATTCGATAATATTATGTCATATGTTGAAAGGGCTAAAACTGCAAAAGATGCTAAGGTTGTTATTGGTGGAAAGGGAGATAAGTCGAAAGGATTCTTTATTGACCCAACTATTATTCTTACAACAAATCCTAGGTATGAAACTATGGAAACTGAGTTGTTTGGACCGGTATTCACTATTTATTTATATGATGGAGAGAAGTATGAGGAAACTCTTGAGCTTTGCAATACTACATCGCCATTTGCTCTTACTGGTTCAATATTTTCAAATGACCGTTATGCAACTGAAAAGGCATTAGATATGCTTCGTTATGCTGCAGGTAATTTCTATATAAATGATAAACCAACAGGTGCTGTGGTAGGTAACCAACCTTTTGGTGGAGCACGAAAATCAGGTACTAATGATAAGGCAGGTTCTGAACTAAATCTATATCGTTGGGTTAGTCCAAGATGTGTGAAAGAAACATTATTGCCAGTTATTGATTATCGTTATCCATTTATGGGATAGTTTGTAATTTTGGTTTTATAAAAACTTTAGGGTGTGCTTTTCTTTATGGCACACCCTTTGTTTTTTAGTTTATCTTGAGGGTTGATATTTATTTGCTGAATAGTAGTTCTCTGTATTTTGGTAATGGCCAAATTTCATTATCTATCTCCATTTCTAAATTATCTACATAATATCTTATTGATTCGAGATATGGCTTGACTTTATTGGAATATGCAAATGCTTTTTCTTCAATGTCTTCTAGTCTATTTGCAATTTTCCTCTCTTCTGTCATTGCTTTTACTTGTGCTTTTATTTCGGAAACATATTCTGATATTTCTTTAACTAAACTTCTTCTTGCCTCAGAAAGATGTTCATATTCTTCCTTATCAAATATTTGTTTCATGCCAATTATGTTTTCCAACAATCGATTTTGATATGTAATAGCGGTTGGAACGATATGATTAATTGTTAAGTCGCCCAAAACCCTACTTTCTATTTGTATTTTTTTTATAAACTTTTCAAGCTCAACTTCAACTCTACTCCTTAACTCTGTTTCATTAAATATACCTTCTCCAATAAGCACTTGTTTTGCTGATTTGGTTTCATATTTCAAGATAGCTTCCGGAACACAATTAATATTAGTCAAGCCTCTCTTTTCTGCTTCCTTACACCAATCATCTGAATAACCATCTCCTTCAAAACGAACTGATTTAGATGCTTTAATCATCTTTTTCAGTACTTTAAATATCGCTTCGTCTTTTCCATTACCCTTATCAATTAATTCATCAACTTCTCTTTTAAAATCGTTTAATTGATGTGCCATTGCTGCATTTATAACAATCATAGATGCTGCACAATTGGAGGAAGAACCTGCTGCTCTAAATTCAAACCTATTTCCTGTAAAAGCAAAAGGTGAAGTACGGTTTCTATCTGTATTGTCTAATAATATTTCAGGGATACGACCAATTCCTAACTTTAACGCTGTTTTTTGTTCGGGTGTCATCTTTTTATCATCAACTTGTTTTTCTAATGTATCAAGCATATTGGTTAAATACTTACCTAAGAAGACAGAAAGAATTAAAGGAGGTGCTTCATGTGCTCCTAAACGGCAGGAGTTTGATGCACTCATTATAGATGATCTTAATAGGTCTTGATTCTTAAAAACCATCATCATTGCATTTACAATAAATGTAATAAACAACATATTGCCTTTAGGATTCTTCCCTGGTGCAAAAAGATTAACCCCTGTATCTGTTTGCAAAGACCAATTATTATGTTTGCCAGAACCATTTATTCCACTAAAAGGCTTCTCATGAAAAAGTACATTAAAATTATGACGATTAGCTATTCTTTTCATTAAATCCATAACCAATTGATTATGGTCGTTAGATAAATTAGCATCTTCAAAGATTGGAGCTAATTCAAATTGATTTGGAGCAACTTCATTATGGCGTGTCTTTACAGGTATACCTAGTTTATGACATTCAATTTCTAGGTCTTTCATAAAATTTGTTACCCTTGGAGGAATGGAGCCGAAATAATGGTCATCTAATTGTTGGTCTTTTGCGGAGGAGTGTCCCATAAGGGTTCTTCCTGTTAGGCTAAGATCTGGTCTGGCATTAAACAATGCACTATCAACCAAAAAATACTCTTGTTCCCAGCCTAAATTAACTGATACCTTATTAATATTTTTATTAAACAATTGAGCCACATTTGTTGCAGCTTTGTCAACAGCATTTAAGGCTTTTAGGAGAGGTGTTTTGTAGTCAAGTGCAATACCTGTGTAGGATATAAAAATGGTTGGAATACATAGGGTGTCATCAACAATAAAAGCTGGTGAAGAAACATCCCATGCGGTATAACCTCTGGCTTCAAATGTATTTCTGGTACCTCCATTTGGAAAAGAAGAGGCATCTGGTTCTTGTTGTACTAATAATTTTCCAGAAAAACGTTCAATTACATCTCCCTCATCAGAAAAATCAATAAATCCATCATGTTTTTCTGCTGTGCCATCTGTTAGTGGTTGGAACCAATGTGTGTAGTGAGTTACTCCAAATCCTTTAGCCCAGTTTCTCATAGCATTTGCAATTAGGTCTGCTTTCTCTCTTGAGATTGGTATTCCATTTTCACTTGCTTCAAGAACTGCCATATAAGCTTCCTTTGGTAGGAATTCCTGCATAGTTTTTTTATCAAATACATGTGAGGAATAATAATCGGAGAGGTTTTTCGAAGGCAACACAACTTCTATAGGTTTTCTATTTGCCAATTCATTTAAAGCAAAGAAACGCATTTTTGACATAAGGCTATATAAATTTAGGGGGTTTAAGTTGCAAAATTACATTTTATTTGTAAACTACCCCTATTTTTTATCATAAAAATAAATATTATTGATTATTTTTACTGTTACCCCTTTATTTTGCTATGCTTCTACATATATTCTGTATAATTGATAATTAAAAAACGCTCTTAAATCTTTTTATGATTATATTACTTGTATCTATGGCTGATATTCACTATATTTGTAAAATAAATACTAAAATTAATTATTATGAAAAACTATTACTATTTTATTTTCTGTTTTCTATTATTGGGATCTCAGAATACGTTTTCTCAAAATATTATTGGGAATGAGGACTCAAAATCATCCTCAAAAACTATTGTAGAGCTTATGGCTTTAGATAGTCTAAAATATTATTTTGCTCCAACTGAACCTACAATTTTTGAATATGATAATAGTGGAAATCTTATATTAATTAAAGATGATTTCTCTAAAACTATCAATACATATAATATGGATAATTTACTTATTAGTTCATTATTTCATATTTGGGATTATGATTCTAATTATCTTAGACCTCATGAATTAATGGTTTATACTTATGATAATAATAATAAGGTTATTGAATTTACTCTGTCCATTAATATTGATAATTTATGGTTGCAAAATACTAAAACCAATTATGAATATTCTAATAATTTGAAAACAAAGGAGATTTTTCATTTTTTTAATGAAGATTCAAATTCTTGGGTTCTTTCAGCTTCAGTAGATTATATTTATAATTCCAATAACTTATTAACTAATATTAATAGCTATTATTATAATGATGATGGACAGGCATATTTAGGCTCTCAAACTTCTAATACTTATGATAATAATAATATGACATATTCATTGTATGAAAGTTTTGATACTGAATCTGTTTTGGTTTATGGAACTAAATCATATATGACATATAATTCAAGTAATTTATTGATTGAGCAATGGATGGAAAGTTATAGTATTTATAATGATTCAATATGGATTCCATACAATAAGAGTGAAATGACTTATTATAATAATGATTTAATGGAATCACAAAACAATTATCTATATGGCAACGAGGATTGGAATCTTCATAGAATTGATAGTTTTTCTTATGATAATTATAATAATCAAGTGTTTGTAGAGAGTTATGGAGTTTATAATGAAGTATGGACAAGTGTTCAAAAGCTTATTAATGTTTTAGATTATAATTATACATCTGATGATATTTTACATCATATGCCGGATCCAATAAATAATTCCCAAATGTATATCCCAAATTATTCTCATATGCTAACGAAAACTATTAATGGATATTATAATACCAATAATTGGTCATTTGATACTACTCAGTATTTCTATTCCTCAAAATCATTCCAAATTTCATTGCCAGAGAATATCCTTTATAATGGAAATGATTTTAGGGTCTATCCTAATCCTGCTTCTGATATTACTATAATTAATTTAATTGGTTTAGTGGGTGATATTGATATTAGAATTATAGATATTAATGGTAGGGAAATTAAGAGGGTTATTGAAAAATCTAACGGTAGTATGGATATAGGAATTGATGTTTCTTCTTTTAATAAGGGTGTATATTTTATTAATATTAGAAATGGTAAATTTGCTCAAACTAAAAAATTGATTGTTAATTAGAGGTTATACTTTCTTAGCAATAATAAATCTATATCTACCAACAATATCTTTTAGGATTTGAGTTTCGAATTCAGAAAATAGTTCTGCTGTTTCTTTGGATAGGTTTTCATTGATTTCAAGATAGATTTTGCCTTTTGGTCTAAGGTTAGTTTTTGCAAACTCTGCTATGGATTTATAGAAGATAAGTGCATTGGTATTTTCTACAAAGAGTGCTTTGTGTGGTTCATAGTTTAGTACATTATTCTTCATAAGAGTTTTCTCGTTTTCCATAATA
>JALNVJ010000069.1 GCA_023227645.1 Bacteroidales bacterium
AAATCTTTAGTTCCATTAAATATTTTTTCAATTACTTCTCTCTTAACAGCTTCATTATCTTCTTTAACCTTGTAGTCGGTTGTAATTTTCACTTGATAATTAGGCCCAAATGTTTTTACTTCTGGAGCAGAACCAAATTCTTCTTCAAGAGAAGTTCTAATATTATTTACATTAACGTCTTGATCAAATCTAACCACATAAGTTCTTCCTCCTGTGAAATCAATACCATAATCTAATCCTTTGAAAACAACAAAACCAACAAAAATAACTGAAAGAGTACCAAAAATAATTACTTGTTTTTTAGCGTTCTCAACAAATTTGAATTTTGGGTTTGCAAAGAAATTTTGAGTTATTTTAGTTGAAAATTTAAGTTTGTTCTTTAAGAATTTTACATTAAGCATCCATTCCATCATAAGACGAGAAATGAATACACTTGTAAATAATGATGTTAATATACCGATACATAATGTTATTGCGAAACCTAATACAGAACCAGCTCCAAAATAAGCTAAAATAATACCTGTTATTAATGTTGTAACATTACCGTCAATAATAGCAGAGTATGAGGCTTTGTAACCATCTGCAATAGCATTATTAATATTTTTTCCTAGTAGTAATTCTTCCTTGATACGTTCATTAATAATAACGTTAGCATCAACCGCCATTGCAAGAGTTAGAACTATACCTGCAATTCCTGATAAGGTTAGAACTGCTCCAATTGAAGCCAAAACTCCAAATAAGAAAAATAAGTTTACGACCAAAGCAACACATGCAGAAATACCAGCAATACTATAGAAGAATAAAATATAAGCAAATACTATAAGCAATGAAAAAATAAATGAAATAAATCCAGCTCTAATAGATTCTTCCCCTAAGGATGGTCCAACTATTGATTCTTGAACAACCTTAGCAGGTGCAGTTAGTTTCCCAGATTTTAGAATGTTTGCTAAGTCTTTAGCTTCTTCAATTGAAAAACTTCCTGATATTTCAGAACGACCTCCATTAATTTCACTATTTACTCTTGGTGCTGAATAAACAACATCATCTAATACTATAGCAATACTATTACCAATATTAGAACCTGTTATTTTTCCCCATTTCCTAGCAGCTTCTGATTTCATAGTCATTGAAACAACAGGACTACCTTGCTGATCAAAATCTTGACGAGCATCATCGATTACATCTCCATCTAAAAGAGCATTTTTTGCTTTATTAGTATATTGTATTACATATAACTCATACTCATTAGTTTTAGAAATTGGTTGTGCACTCCAAAGGAATTTCACATCAGATGGAAGAACCTTAGCGGCTCTTTCAAGTTGACGATTAATTTCTTTTTGTGAAGTAGCAGTTGCAGTTCCCACAACTGTAGGAGCTAAGTCTCCTCTATTTAACCTTGTGAATAAATCCAATAAAGGTCTCTTATTATTTAATGTATCTTTTTTCTTAATTGGTTTTTCTACATTATTAATAAGTGTATCTTCGGTTACCAAGTCATTTTCTTTCTCAGTTCCTAAATTAGATAGAAATTCATCAGCAGCACCTAATGACTGAAAAACTTTTCCTGCATCACCTGCTAACCAAAACTCTAATTGAGCAGTACCTTCTAACAATCTACTTATACGTTGAGGGTCTGATACACCTGGCAACTCAATTAGAATTCTTTCTGATGATTCTAATTTTTGAATTGTCATTTCAGAAACGCCAAATTTATCTATACGTTTTGTTAATACTTGATATGTTCTGTCGAATGCATCTGTACATTCTTTCTTAATGGCAGAAAGAACATCTTCATTCGTAGAATTTGTTGTAATTCCACTTTCTTTTAATTTAACTCTAAAAAAAGCAGATAAGTTTACTTTCCCTGTTCCTTCAGCTTCCTTAACAACATGTTCAAATGAAGTATAGAAATTCTTTCCAGATGATTTTTGAACTTCAATTGCTTTATCAACTAATTTCAAAAAAGCTGGATCATTAGGGTTAGTTGCAAGATTTCTTACCACATCTACTGTAGATACTTCCATCTTTACATTCATCCCACCTTTTAAGTCAAGACCTAAACCAATTTCTCTCGCCTTACACTCTTTATATGTGAAAGGACGCATCCAAAGAAAATTATAAACAGTTTTTTCAGAAATTGAATCTAAATAACTTAACTCTCTTTCGTGAGATATTGAATCTAAAAGTTCTTGTTCTTTTAATTTATCTCCATTAGCTAAAGTTCTTGCTTGATTCTTAGCATAGCTACTTACAGCATATTCCTCAGCATTTCTTTCTACCTTTTTAGAAAAGTATGTGAAAGATAGTTGATACAAACACACCAAAGAGAAGATAATTACAATAATTTTAATAGCACCTTTGTTTTGCATATATTATAATGATTTATTAAAAAAAAAACTCATTTTTTAGAATGTGCAAAGATAGAATTTTATTTTACAACTCCCTAATATCAACAAGTTTTTTACTAGTTAATGATTATTGTGCAGAATTATTTTTCGCATAATCAGAAAGTTAAATATAAAAATAAAATAAATTCTGTGTAAACAAAACTAATATCAGTAAAATATTATAGATTTGCAAATTGAAAAAACATTAAAAATTGTAAACATGACAGAAAAATTACGTACATCAATGAGAGATTCCGCAACCATGCGTTGGATTGCTCTTTTATTGATTTCATCAACAATGTTTTTTGCATACTTCTTTGTTGATGTCGCAGCACCACTAAAAACTTTATTAGAACAATCTCCTTATTTTTGGTCTAACGAAACATTTGGTATGCTTGGAGGATCTGAATTCTTCCTAAATGTATTTGCAGGATTTCTAATTTTATCAGGAATTATTCTCGATAAAATGGGTATAAGATTTACATTAATTTTATCAGGATTCCTTATGCTTCTAGGTGCTACTATTAAATGGTATGCACTAACTCCAGGTTTTGTTGGCACTGAGATTGAAACCTTTTTAAATTCATTTATTGCAGGAATTCCCGCTTCTGCTAAATTAGCTTTCTTCGGATTTGCAATATTTGGCGTTGGTGTTGAGATGGCTGGTATTACAGTTTCTAAAACTATTGTAAAATGGTTTAAAGGAAAAGAATTAGCTCTTGCAATGGGTCTGGAAATGGCACTTGCTAGATTAGGGGTGTTTGCAGTATTCCAACTTTCACCAATTTTTGCAAAAAGTGGTGGTGTATCAAACTCACTATTCTTTGGAGTTTTGTTCATATTAATAGGATTTATCACATTCTTTATCTATACATTTATGGATAAAGCTCTTGACAAACAAACAGGAGAAGGTACTAATGTTGCACCTGAAGATGAATTTAAAGTTGCAGACCTTGGAAAAATATTAACTAATCCAGGATTCTTAGCTATTGCTGGTCTTTGCGTTTTATTCTATTCTGCAATCTTCCCATTCCAAAAATTTGCAACCGATATGCTTTCCTCAAAACTGAGCATTGATGCAGTTATTGCTGCAAGATATGTATCATTTTTCCCTATTGGCGCTATGGTCCTTACTCCATTTATTGGTGCCTTCTTAGACTTTAAAGGGAAAGGAGCAACAATGATGATGTATGGTGCAATCTTATTAACCGTTTCACATTTAATCTTTGCATTAGTTCCTGAAGCTTCATTCACTCCTGTTGTCGCAATAGCAACAATAGTAATTTTGGGTGTTGCATTTTCTCTTGTTCCTGCATCAATGTGGCCTTCACTCCCTAAAATTGTTGAAGATAGATATTTAGGCTCAGCTTATGGATTGATATTTTATATTCAAAACATAGGACTATTATTAGTCCCAATGTTAATTGGATATGCATTATCAGTCTCTAACCCAGGAGTAGCAGAACAAATCCAAGCAAACGTTGCTGGTGCAAGATATAATTACACTGTTCCTGAACTTATTTTTGCATGTTTTGGTGTTGCAGCATTTTTCCTTGCAATAATTCTAAAAAGAATTGATAAGAAAAAAGGTTATGGTTTAGATATTCCAAATAAAAAAGGATAAAATTATCTAATTATACTAGAAAAATATTAATATAAAAGTCTGCATATTACTATAATGAGTTCTATGCAGACTTTTTTTATTGTATATAATAAATGAAACGCCGTTTTAAAAAATTAAAACGAAGAAAGAATTTCCTGAAACGCCGTTTTAATTTCGTGAAACGGCGTTTTAATTTTCATTATCAAAGAATAGGTAAATTTTGGCAATAAAGAATAACTACCAATCTTTATCCTCTAATTCAAAAACTTTATTAACAGGTTTTCCAAAGATATAAGAAATTTTCATCACAACTAATGCAGAAGGCACATACTTCTCTAATTCTATGGCATTTATTGTTTGGCGAGAAACACCTACCCTATCAGCTAATTCTTGCTGCGATATTTTCAAAACAGCTCTTTCGACTCTAATATTATTCTTCATTTCTCAGTGATTTTTTTAGACGATAAAGCTCAAAATTAAACTTACAAACAAATAATATTAGAAAAATATAAATATCATACATTACAACAGTAATATAAACAGTGCCATACAAAAATAATGTGAGGAGGATAAAGATAAAGTATCCAACAATCATAGACCAAACTAAAGATTGCTCCCTTATCTTGGAAATATACTCATCTTCATTTTTGTTTTTAGAGAAAGCAATAAAACTCAACGCAATTACAACAATTATAGGAAATAAAGTTGTATTGAATGATGTTTCTGCCATTTTAAAAAAGGTAGATTCAATATTATTAGCAAAAAGAGAAGCATCATAATATATTGCTGGCATATAAAAATTAAAATCCAAATTAATATTAAAAATTTCTGATATTAAAATAGACAATAATACTAATAATGTGATAATCCAACCAATTTTCTTAAAATACGTTGGAAACAAATAAGATTTTTTCATAAAGTAAATATTTAATTGTTTAATACAGCAAAAGTATAATATATTATTCTATTTGACAAATATATTTTACATATTATTGTGTTCTTTTGTCACTTTTTTTCTTCTAACAATTAATATTACCTTGTAAGTCTATTTATAATTAATTGATATTGCGGGTATTCTTTTAATAACTCTTCGTTATTTGCTAATTCAAAATTTTCAAAAGAAAATTCAGGCGAAACAGCACAACTTACTAAGGAAAATCCTTTTTTTGATGGTATATCTGCAGCAAACCAGGTGTTTGGTTCTACTACAAATTGAAAACTATCGTTCAGATATGATGAAAGTGTATGAGTTTCCAATTTCCCGTGTTTGTTAAGTATGTAGATATTAATTGGCTCTCCTAAATGAAAGAACCAAAGCTCAACAGAGCACAGTCGATGAAAGGCGGAGAAGTCATTTCCCTCTAATAAATAATAGATAGAACTTAATATTCCTTTTCCATCAATAGTCTGTTTATCAGAAGAAAAAATTCGTTTATAATATCCTCCCTCTGGATGAGAAGATAAACCTAATTCCTTAATAATTTCTTTTGCTTCCATATCTAATTAATTTAAAGCAAAGATAGTATAAAAAAATATGCCACTACATATTATTAATATAGTGGCATAAATATTATAAACTATTTCTATTTATTGTTTTGGAATAAGTGAAAGACTTAACTCATCTAATTGATCATTAGAAATTTTAGATGGAGCATCCGACATTGTGTCTCTTCCATTATTGTTTTTAGGGAAGGCAATAAAGTCACGTATTGATTCAATCCCTCCAAAAATAGAACAAAGTCTATCAAAACCAAATGCAATTCCTCCATGTGGTGGTGCACCATATTCAAAGGCATTTAAGAGGTAGCCAAATTGGGAATCGACAGTTTCCTTACTAATTCCCAATGCTTTAAACATATCGTTTTGCATTTCCTTATCATAAATACGTATTGAACCTCCTCCAATCTCTACACCATTGATAACTAGGTCATAGGCATTGGCTCTTACATCTTTTGGATTAGTGAATAACATTGAATAATCCTCCGGTTTTGGAGCAGTAAATGGGTGGTGCTTAGCGTAGAAGCGATCTGTTTCTTCGTCCCACTCTAGAAGAGGAAAGTCAACAACCCAAAGAGGCGAATACTTTTTAGAATCTCTCAAACCTAGCCTATTACCCATTTCTAAACGTAAAATACCTAAGGAATTCTGAGTTTTTTCTTCTTTTCCTGCCATTATTAACACTAAATCACCCTCTTTTGCTTGAAATTTCCCAGCAATTTCGAGGAGTTGTTCGGGAGTAAAGAACTTGTCTACAGATGATTTCAATGTTCCATCTGCATTATATTTTATATAAACTAATCCATTACCGCCTACCTGAGGTCTTTTAACAAAATCAACAAGTTCATCTAGTTGTTTCCTAGTGTATTCTGCACATCCTTCTGCGCAAATACCTATAACTGATTCTGCATCATCAAAAACAGAAAATCCATTATTTTTAGCTAAGTCATTCAATTCTACAAACTTCATCCCAAAACGAATATCAGGTTTATCTGAACCATAATATTTCATTGCCTCAGCCCAAGTAATTCTAGGAAATTCATTTATTTCCAATCCCTTTGCTTCTTTGAATAGGAACTTCATTAAACCTTCAAATAAATTTAATATATCTTCTTGTTCAACAAAAGACATCTCACAATCAATTTGAGTAAATTCAGGTTGACGGTCAGCCCTTAGATCCTCGTCTCTAAAGCATCTAACAATTTGAAAATATCTATCAAATCCTGAAATCATCAACAATTGTTTATATGTTTGTGGAGATTGAGGAAGTGCGTAAAACTCATTAAGATTCATTCTTGAAGGAACAACAAAATCTCTTGCTCCTTCAGGAGTTGATTTAATTAGGTATGGAGTTTCTATCTCAACAAAATTTAAATCATTCAAGTAATTTCTAATAAGAATAGATAAATGGTGACGAAGTACCATATTTTGCTTTACTTGGTTACGACGAAGGTCGAGATATCTATATTTCATTCTTAATTCATCACCACCATCAGTATTGTCTTCAATTGTGAAAGGAGGTGTTTTTGAAGCATTCAGGATATTGATTTCATTCACAATAATCTCAATTTCCCCTGTTGGAATTTTTAAATTTTTGTTACTTCTTTCCGCAACAATCCCTTTTACTTGAATTACATATTCTCTCCCAAGTTTTCGAGCTTGCTCGCATAGCTCAGCATTGGTTTCCATATTGAAAACCAATTGAGTAATTCCGTATCTATCTCTTAAATCTATAAAGGTCATTCCTCCTAAATCTCGAGAACGCTGAACCCAACCACTTAATATAACACTCTGGTTACAACTATTAATATTTAACTCTCCGCAAGTGTTTGTCCTTAACATTTTGTAATTTATTTTTGATATTGTTTACTTAAACTAAAGTTCTCTGGATATTTTGCAACCTTATCTTTATAAAATTCTTGAATTTCTGCAATGTCGTTTTCAAAGTTTCCTGTTAGATGAAATATCTTTCCTGGACCACCTTCTTTCTTTTCATAGTCAAGATATGCAAGATAAACTGGGACATTGGCTTTAAGTGCAATATGATAGAAGCCTTTTTTCCAATGATCTGTATATTTCCTCGTCCCCTCAGGAGTTATTACAAGTGAAAACTCTTCTCTTGTATTAAAGATCTCAACTATTTGTTCTACAA
>JALNVJ010000070.1 GCA_023227645.1 Bacteroidales bacterium
CATTGCGTGAGCTCTTACCTCACATTTTCACCCTTACCCTATTACTAAGGCGGTTATTTTCTGTGGCACTTGCTGTCAATACACTAATGCATTGCCTACCCGTTAGGTAGTATGGTGCTCTCTGTTGCCCAGACTTTCCTCTCGTAGAAATAAATCTACCAGCGATAGAACGAGAACTGCTTTGAGGTGCAAAGGTAGAAAGAAATAAAATAGAAATATAAATAAAATGAGGAATAATTTGATTCAAAACAAGTATAAGATTACTAATATCAAGTTTAAGAAAATTAAATCAAAGACAGAAATTACTGAGATGTACATCTCAAGATGCTAAGATGTACATCTCAAGACGCTAAGATGTGCATCTCAGTAAGCTAAGATGAACATCTTAGTCATTTCAAACAAAGAGATAGAAATTTAATCTTTGCTAATAATTATTTATCACTTGGTTTAATTGATTTAATACTAGGTTTAATACTATTTTTACTAGAATATGGGATAGTTTATCTCTAGAATGAAAAAAAATCCTAACTTTGCATAATAATATTTGCATTTATGGGTATTGTTGATAATATAAAATTAATTAGAGAGGAGATTCCTCAAAATGTTAAACTGATTGCTGTTTCCAAAACTAAGCCTGTGGAAGATATTCTTGAGGTTTATAATTTTGGACATAAGGTTTTTGGTGAAAACAAACCTCAGGAACTTAGAGATAAAGAAGCAGTTATGCCTAAGGATATTGAATGGCATTTTATAGGTCATCTTCAAACTAATAAAGTTAAGTATATTGCTCCTTTTGTATCTCTTATTCATAGTGTTGATAGTTTGAAATTATTGAGTGAAATTAATAAAGAGGCCATTAAGAACGAAAGAATTATTGATTGTTTAATACAAATTGATATTGCTCATGAAGAAACCAAATTTGGCTTATCGGAAAATCAAGCAAGGGAATTATTAAGTAGTGAAGAATTTCATACTATGAAAAATATAAGGATTTGTGGACTTATGGGAATTGGCTCTATTACGGATGATAATAAGAAAACTCGTTCCGAATTTAAGGAGCTAAAATCTATTTTTCTTAGTTTAAAGCAAGCATTTTTCTTAACCCAAGAGTCTTTCTCCGAAATATCTATGGGTATGAGTTCCGATTATTCTTTAGCTATTGAAGAAGGTAGCACAATGGTTAGGGTTGGAAGTTCAATTTTTGGATCAAGAAACTATTTAAAGTTGCAGTAATCAAGCATAAAGGGATATTTAGGAATAAAATTCTAGTCTTTATCGCTATTATATAGAATAAATTCATTATTTTTGCCTTTTAATTAACCAAAATACAATATTAGATTAATATGGAATCGACAAGAGAGAGAGACGAAGTGTATTCGAAAGCAGTTAAAGCAGGAAAAAGAACTTATTTCTTTGACGTTAAGGAAACCAAATCTGGTGACAAATATTTAACAATCACTGAAAGTAAACGTAAGTTTAATAATGAAGATGGTTCATTCACTTATGAAAAGCATAAAATCTTTTTATATAAGGAAGATCACGACAAATTCATTCAAGCACTTCAGGGTGTTGTAAGTTATATTGAAACAGGTATTGAACCAGTCTTTGAAGAAGAAATTGATAACAGTAGTTTTTTAACAAGCAGTTTCGACGACTTCAGTTTTGATATTAAAGATTAATAAAACTCAAAGCTGTTCAAAAGGGACAGCTTTTTTACTTACTAAAATTATATATGGGTAAAATTATTGCAATTGCAAATCAAAAAGGTGGCGTTGGGAAAACTACTACAGCAATTAATTTAAGTGCTGCATTAGCCGTGATGGAAAAGAAAACTCTTCTAATTGATGCAGATCCTCAAGCAAATGCTTCTTCTGGTTTAGGAATAATGCCAGAGGATGTTAATGTAAGCATTTATGAGTGTCTGATAGAAGGTGCTAACCCTAAGGATGCAATTCAAGAAAGTTCAACTCCCAACCTTGATGTTCTTCCAGCAAGAATTGATCTTGTTGGTGCTGAAATTGAATTACCTAAACTTGAAGGAAGAGAATATAAAATGAAAGCCATAACTGATCAATTAAAAGATGATTATGACTTTATTATTATTGACTGTTCACCATCACTAGGCTTAGTTACAATCAATGCATTAACAGCTGCAGATTCTGTTCTTATCCCTGTTCAATGTCAATATTTTGCACTTGAGGGATTAGGAAAACTTTTAAACACCATACGTATTGTTCAAACAAGATTAAATACAAATCTTGAGATTGAAGGAATTGTTTTAACAATGTTTGATTCACGACTAAGACTAGCACGTCAGGTTGTTGAAGATGTAAAAAGTCACTTCGAACAAATGGTTTTTGACACTCTAATTTATAATAATACAAAGCTTGCTGAGGCTCCAAGTTATGGACAAAGTGCAATTATGTATGATGCCTCATGTACAGGAAGCGCTAACTACATTAGTCTTGCAAAAGAAGTAGTTAATAAAAACAAACCCAAAAATATATAAATACGATTATCAACATATCTATGGCAGCAAAAAAACAAGCATTAGGAAGAGGATTGGGGGCATTACTGCACAGTATGGAAACAGAAAATCCAGAAGTTGATTATGATAACTCAATTACTGCATCAATTGCTTTTATTCCAATTTCCAAAATTGAAGCAAACCCTCATCAACCAAGAAAAGAGTTTGACGATAAAGCAATAGAAGAACTTTCTCAATCTATAAAAGAGCAAGGAGTAATTGTTCCTATCACAGTAACTAAAGGAGAAAAAAACAATTATATTCTTATTGCTGGTGAGCGTAGATTAAGAGCATCAAAGCATGCAGGATTGACAGAAATTCCAGCCTATATTCGAATTGCCACAAAGCACGAGATGATGGAAATGGCATTGGTAGAAAATATCCAAAGAGAAAACCTTAATGCAATTGAAATAGCATTATCACTACAAGCACTAATTGAAAGTTGTAATCTTACTCAAGAAAAGATGAGTGAGAAAATAGGCAAAAGTCGTTCATCAATAACCAATTATCTTCGCCTATTAAAACTTCCTGCAGCAATTCAAATTTCAATTCAAGAGGATAAAATTTCAATGGGACACGCAAGAGCCTTAATTAATCTTGAATCAGAACAAGAGCAACTAAATATTATGAGTCAAATAATTGATAGGGAGCTTTCTGTTCGTCAGGTTGAGGAAATGGTTTCAGAACTTAAAAACCCAACACCAA
This sequence comes from Bacteroidales bacterium, assembly GCA_023227645.1. Lineage (GTDB taxonomy): Bacteria > Bacteroidota > Bacteroidia > Bacteroidales > P3 > UBA10566. The sequence goes on from JALNVJ010000070.1 coordinate 3,233, forward strand.
TAAAAGTTAAGGGTGGAAAAAAAATAAAACCTCTACCAATATCACATATTGAATTTCAAAATAGTTTATCAGATAAACTATCTACTAAAATAGAAATAAAGCGTTCTCAAAGAGGAAAAGGTGCAATAACTATCGAATTTTCAAATGACAAAGACTTCGAAAGAATAATATCTATCTTAGAAGAAAAATAATAAATGACCCTTAAAGAAGTTCTACTATCTATTTTTTTGCTTTTCTTGAGCCTTTGTGTCCAAGGACAGATTGAGAATGATAGTATAGAAATCAAACCTATTAAGGATACTATACAAACTAAACTCTCACCAAAATATACAAAAGTTGAACTAGATTCAATAATGCAAGCTAAGCTTTCAATCAAGCCAGAAACATCTCCTATCCAAAAGGATTTAAAGATTAATAATCTAAAATTATATCATTCTCCAACTAGGGCGACCCTATATTCGTTATTGCCTGGACTAGGACAAATTTATAATAAACAAGCTTGGAAAGTTCCTATTATTTATGCAGCAGAGGGAGCTGTAGCCTATTTTGCTATCACTAATTATAAGGGAGCTCAGAAATTTAAGACAGAATATAAGCTCAGAGCAAATGGTATTGAAGAAGGAAGAAATCCAGACTATGAAAATTATCCAGACCAAAGTATTTTAAATATTTACTATGCTTATCAGAAAAACTTTGAACTAAGTATAATGGGAGGAGCCTTAGTTTATGTGTTCAATTTAGTGGATGCAATGGTATATGCCCACCTTTTCGATTACGACATCTCCCCTAACCTATCCCTAAACCTTAGTCCCTATTGTCTACCTTCTATATATTCAAGTCCAACAGTTGGATTGTCAATGAGATTTAATCTAAAATAATTTTTATTATTTTCTTTTCTCCAATAAATTTTAAAATATAGTTTTTATACGGAAAATTGTTATAAATTTGCCAAAGATAAGATCAAATATTATTGTCTAACTAATTATAAATAACGTTATGAAAAAAATTATTTTAACTGCAGTATTAGCATTAGGTATTGCATTTTCATCAAACGCACAGAGTTTTGGATATGGAGTGCTTTTAGGAGGTAATATTTCTGGAATAAGAGAAGATCCAGATGAATTATATTTAGGATCTAAGTTTGGCTTTCAAATTGGAGCCTTTGCCGATTATTATTTTTCTGAGAATGTTTTTATTAAAGGAGATCTATTTTTTATTACTAAAGGAGCTAAGAATGAAGCAACAGCGTTGGGAGTTACAATATTCAACGATATTAATCCAATGTATTTTCAATTACCAATTGTAATTGGATATAGCTTAAATGCAAGCAAAGATATTAATATTAACTTTAGTTTAGGAGGTTATGCAGCTTATGGAATTGCTGGTAAATCAAAAACAAGAATTAAAGGATATGCAGGATTTGACAGAGACGAAACCATTTCTTACTTTAAAGAAACAAATGAACTCGACTATTTATATTTAGGAAATAATAATAGATTTGATTATGGACTTCGTTTTGGAGTTGGAATGGATGTTAATAAACTATTATTCCTTTCTTTTGATTTTGATTTAGGATTAGCTAATGTTTATAACGACCAATATATTGCAAAATACTATTCAAAACAAAACTACACCCTTGGCATATCACTTGGCTATAGAATTTAAACCGCTTTTAATTTATAGAACAGAAAAAACGACTTAATCCTTTATAATGTGGGTTAAGTCGTTTTATTTTGTGATACTACCTGCAGTTTCGTAAATGAAAATTCAGAGAATAATATTAAAAATCAAAATACCAAAATTCAAACCCACCCATTAATGCTGCTCTTTTTCGCTTTCTTTCATAATAACAATTACTTAATCCTATTTCCTCTCGTCTTTTATTTATCTCTTCTTCATTTGGATAAACATCTGTAGGATTTAATGTCGGCTCATACCATACATAGTAAAGACTTGTTTTGTTTTTATATTTTTTACTATAACGATAGTTAATCTCCATTATCCTTGCATAATCTCTTGCTGATAAATTACCTTTCTTTACTTCCTCTAATAATTTACTAAGGTGTTTTTGGAATTTATCCTCCCTACATTTCTTTCTTGAACAATAATGATTATAGATAATATTAAACTGTGAACACCCTAAATATTTATATTTACTAATATGAAGGGTAGTTGAATCTTCAACTCCAATAATCCTATATGAAGGGAATCCATAAATATCAATCAAAGAGTCTACCTCACTAATGTATTTTTCATTTGCCTTAATCCAATCATTTCTTATATCCCACCTCAAAACAATATATTCGTTTCTATACCATTTTTGATCTTTATCTCTGATTATACGGTCAATATTTCTATATTTATCACACAAAGCTTTATATTCCCAATTAACTCCTTTTATATACTCGTTTCTTAAAGAATCATAATCTCTATTAATAAAATTTCCCCACCATGGATATTTATGATATTTTGAATATAGTTTTCTTGAGTTAATATAATCAATATGCACACCAAATCGAACAGCCTTTTTAAGAAAATGATATAAACTATTATCATCACCAATATAAGCGGATATTTGAGCAGCCATAATGCAATCTCTTGGAAAATTAAAAGAATAATTATCTAATACCATACGAAATTGTTCAATAGATTCTTTATACATTGAATCAAGCATTAGGTTCTCAGCCTTTGTTATCCCTCTTTGATATTCAATATAATTCTCCTGAGAATATAAATTTACAGAAAAAAATACTAAAAGTAAAAGAAACATAAATTTAGACTTCAGTGTCTTTACCATCAGTTTTATAGTTTATCAATTATTTATACTTGAGTAAAAAACTCGATATATCATTTAGGTATTCATCATTTAATGTATAAAACCCACTTAAATGTGTGCCTTCAAAATTCTTTATTTCTATCTTATCAATTTCTTTAAGCAAGGATTCTTTACTTTCATTATCACATACAATATCATTATTAGCACAAAATAGTAGAAATGGAATATTTAGTTTTTTATAGAATTCTGACCAATCAACATTATCAGGTTTTAATATAACTTCTTTGTTTATTTTTAATAAGTTTTCTTTTACTTTATTAGGAGAATATATATGTCCTTCTCCTATATAGAAAGTTATATTATTATCTCCATAATTATTTAAATAAAGCATACTAATTACAGACCCCATTGAAAGCCCCATTAAACATATTCTATTGTTTGGTTTAATTTCTACTGAATAATCAATAACTGCCTTTAAATCCATTACATATTCAGGATAATATAAGGTTTTAGGATTAATTTTAAAACTCTCACTTTTGCCAAATCCCCTATAATCATAGGTAATAACATCAAAACCTTGATTTGTTAATCCAACAGACATATTAAGCCAATAACTCATATTCTGTGCATCACCAAAAGATAGAATAATAGTTATATCATTACCCTCTTTTATTTGAGATGGTAAGAACCACGAAGCTATCTGTACTCCATCCAAAGTTTTAATATATTTAGTATCTGTTTGTATACCAAAATCTTTAGGCATAGCAACATAATTAGTATCTGGTCTAATTCCAAAAGAATTATTGAAATAAAATAATAAACAAAATATCATAAATACTCTTCTCATGTTTTCTTTTTCTTTATATGGTTACTTGTAATAATCAACCATTTAATTATTCTACACTATCTCTAAGAACACTACAAAGTAAAAAATAAAAATAACAATAAACAAATATTACCAAATTTTTAAGTTAATTAGTGTTTATTTCTATCTAGTTACTATCTATTAAAAATTCATTACTAACTTTTTAAATATCGTTAATATCTATCTGCAACTAGTTAATGAGTTTAAATAAATTAGTTGAGATTTTCAACCAGTCGATATCTAGTTTCTTCTTTTTCGCTAATAAAAACTTCCTCTGATTCCTCTTTCGGAATATTTGGATATCTTTGATTAAAGAAAAATATATTTAGCAATATAGGAAAAGAGTCTTTAGAATTTATGGTAGTATCTTTGCATTTGAAACAAAGGATAAATAGAAATAATAATTTATGAGTAATAATAATTCTACAAAGCAAGACTATCTAAGAAGAATAAACCTTGTAGTTGACTATATTGATAAAAACTTAGATAAAGAAATAACTCTTGCAACTCTTGCAGAAATATCATCATTTTCCCCATTCCACTTTCATAGAATAGTTCGTGCATTTTTAAATGAACCAATAGGAGTTTATATAACAAGGCAAAGAGTAAAAAAAGCTGCTTCATTACTTCGTAGTACAGATTTATCCATTCAAGATATTGCTTATAAGGTAGGATATGACATGCCGTCATCTCTTTCCAAAGCATTCAAG
>JALNVJ010000071.1 GCA_023227645.1 Bacteroidales bacterium
AACAACAACTTTCATCCCTACTATTTCTGAAATTGTTCCGCTATGTTCTATTAATTCGCTCATTCTTATATTGGTGTTTTAAATAATTACCACATTTTTCTGTTCTATCCATGCCTCTTTCCCTTCCTCTGTCTTAATCTTAATCCAATCATTGTTTTTACCAATTATCTTTATTTTTTGTCCCTTATTTATTCTAATTTTATCAGTAGAATTAATATCAGGAGAATCCTTGCCATATGTCTCGTTATCGAAAACAATCGCATAGTCCTTTGACTGCATTGTATTTTGCCTGCTAAAACCTGCAAATACTGTTATTATGAGTAGCAAAAGAGATAATATAAAGCTGTAGAAAAGAATAATTTTCTTTTCAAAAGTAAAATAGTAGAAAACAAATATTACGCTTGAAATAATTAGTAATACTATTGACATAATTGTCCATTCGTAGGGGGTAAAGATATTGGATATTGCTTTCCACCATCTTATTAAAAAGAAGTCGGGTACAATATAAATATCGCCCTTTAATCTTGATTTAGCAACCTTTAAGTTAGTGTTTAAGTTTTCATCGTTTGGGTCTAGTCTTAATCCCCTCTCATAATAAAGAATTGAGTTTGGATAATCATTTAAACGGAAGTATGTATTGGCAATATTATAGTATAGGTCTGTAGAAAACTTATCTTTATTCTCAATGGCTAGATAAGTTTTAAGGGCTTGGTCGTAGTTTTTTTTATTATAGAATGAGTTTCCTTTTTCAAATAAATCATTATTAGTATTAGCAAAAGAAACCAAGCTAATTAAAAGCATTATAATTAAATATCTAAACTTTTTCATCTTATTATTTAATTTGAGATTCAATATCTGATAAAGAATTTATTGCTTGCTCATAGAGTTTATCCATTTTTGAAAGTTCTTCGCCTGAAGAAAATCTTACATATTCGCAGTTATTAAGTAGCGAAATAAGATTGTCAATAGTATCTTCCTTAATATTTCTTTGAGTTAATACTTCTTTAATATTTTCAAAATTTAAATCCATTTTAACAATCTTAAATCTATCAGAGAGGTAGTTCCAAGTAGCTTGAGCAACCTCAGTATAAAAATTATCTTTTTCTTCTTTTGCTAAATATAATTTTGCTTTCTTTAATCTTTTAAGAGCTATCTTCGTTGCCTTCTTATATTTAACATAAGTTATATCTTTATTTTTTCTATTTGTTATGTTTTTATAAATAATATATGCAATGGTTAGAATAGGTATTAGTATAAAGAGAATTAATAAAATTGGCTTATTATAATTCAGATTACTTGTGGAAAGAAATTTAATATTCTTGGTTGATATATGTTCAATGTCTCGTTTCAAATATTTTTCTCTTTCAGTAATTTGTTGAGCTAGTCCACTCATTTCATCTTTTCCTTTAGCAATATGTAAAACAAGTTCTTTAGTAGAAATGGTTTTGTATTGTTTTGTCCTTATATCAAAATAAGTAAAATCAACTTTAGGAATTTTAAATTCTCCTTGAACCCTTGGAATAAGTATATATTCAAATGTCCTGCTACCATTTAATCCAGATTGTGTCTTATTAATTCTATCGTCAAGTGTTGGGTCATAGGATTCAAAATCATCAGGTATTTTCAGGTTAACCTTATCAATAAGACTTATGTTCCCATTGCCAGAGATAGTATATTTGAGTGTAATTGCTTCATTTGTTTTGCAACTTAAAGGGTTTGCAGATGCAACAATATTAAAGCTTCCAACAGCTCCCGAAAAATCTGAGTTTGTCTTAGGAAGTGAATTTACATTAATAGATATTGAATTGGATTTTATGTTTTTCTTAACCCTGTCATATCCAATTTGTCCCATATTTTGAAAGAAAGGATCATTGAAGAAGGAGTCGAAGAAAGGATCTCCTGTTGCAACCTTCCTTTGAGAACGAGTGGCAATATGCGCAACAACATCAATATCTAATGGAGCAATAATTAGTTTGCCTGATTGCTGAGGATAGGCAATAACTTTTCTTAGTGTTGCAACCTGGTAGTTTTTTCCATCAACTGTTTCACTTGTTATTGTTGGGTCTTTCGACATATCTATTTCTTCAATCCAAAAGCCCTTATTTATTGGCATTTGATTAATTTGGTATTCAGAAATAGGTACTAAGGTATAGAGTTTATAAGTTATTATTACTTCTTCTCCAATAAAAGCTTGTGACTTATTTGCAAAGGCTTTTATAAATAATGCCTTATTGTCTAAAACGGTTATTGGTTGTTGAGCTTGTTGGTTTTGAGAGTATCTGTTTTGAGATTGTGCTCTTTGGGCTTGGGTTGGGTTCTTTTGAACCTTTATTTTTAGAGAATTTGAAGTATAGGAATTACCCTTTGCATTAATCTTTGCTCCGTCTATTGTAAAAGTCCCTTCCTTGTTTGCTTGCAGAACATAGGTTAGGGTTGTAGAAGAACTGCTAGATCTTTGCCCATTTATAATACTATTTGAAACGCTTCTAGAAGTGCTTGGTCCTGCTAAAATATCGAATCCATTGATAGACGGAGGGGTATATGCAGATACATCATCAGAATTAATTTGAAATCTTATTTGAAATTGTTCTCCAACACCAATAACTGATGGCCCTGAGGCATTAAAATTAATATTCTGAGCACTTAGATTAAGTCCAAACAAACTAAATAATGATATAACTAATATACTTATTATTCTTTTCATAATTTATGCTACCAATCTTTATCGTTTCTATTTTGTTGAGTGTTTTTATCTTTTTCTTTTTTCAAGCGTTCAAGGGTGTTCTTCTCATTGTTTTTTAGTGCTTCCAACATCCTTTCTTTATCTTGATTTTCTTTTTTCTTATATTCTTGAGGTTTGCTTTCTTCTTCTTTTTTCTTTTCTTGGTCTTTCTTCTTGTCTTGCTTTTCTTTGTTCTGATTTTTATTATCTTTATCGTTCTTATTTTGTTTTTGCTTGTTCTGATTATTATTCTTATTTTGTTCCAAAAGTCGCATAGCCAAAGAAAGATTATATTTTGCAGAAGAATCCTTTGAGTTAATCTTGAGTGTACTCTTATAGTCTTCGATAGCTTTTTTTAATGCCTTGTCATATTTCTCAGTTTTTTGGGTAGAATCTAATAAGGCTAATTTGAAATTGGTGTTCCCTCTATTATATAGGATATCGGCATAAAAGCTAGAATCATTAATGGAATCTTGTGTCAATGCTTTTTCAAAATACAATAGAGCCTTATTAAACTGGTCTTCCTTATCTTTCTTATAATTTGAGTTAGCGAGATTATATTGAGCCTTCTGATAGGTGCTATCAACTCCTATGGCTTTTAAAAAACTATCCTCAGCCTTGCTATATTGCTTTTGTTCAAAATCCTTATTCCCTTGTCTCAAATGGTTTTTTTCTTTATCACAAGAAGAAAAGACAAATAGAATTAATATTAAATAAACTAATCTTTTCATATTATTATTTATTTCCAAAGAAAAACTTTCTATTAATATATTTATTCTTTTTCTCAAATACTAAGAATTCAATAATTAAAATAATCATTGCAATGAAAGCAAAAATATAAAACCTACTTTCATAATCTTTGTATGCAACAGCTTCATATTCATTTTTCTCCATATTATTTATTCTTGCAAGAATATTATCTAAACCAATGGAGGAGTTGTTCGCTCTTATATAAACTCCATTTCCAATTGATGCTATGTTTTTAAGTATATCCTCATTTAATTTTGTTATTACATAGGATCCACTTTCATCTTTTTTGTATTCAAGGTTAGATTTCCCCTTATTAGAAATTGGAATTAATGCACCTTCTGGTAATCCAAAGCCAATTGTATTAATAACAACCCCTTCTTTTGCTATTTCCTCTGCAATATCAATAGCTTCTTCTTCATTATCTTCACCATCGGAAATTAGAATAATGCTCCTTGATTTGCTGGTGTTTTTTTCTCCAAAGCTTTCATTAGCCTTTCTCAAAGCTTCTCCAATTGCGGTGCCTTGGTTTGAAATCATTGATGGATCTATAAGATCAATAAAGGTTTTTGCAGCTCCATAATCATTTGTTATTGGTAGTTGGACATAAGCTGAACCTGCAAAAACAACAATTCCTAGCCTATCATTCTTTAATTGATCAATTAAATGATTTAATGATTGTTTAGCTCTTGAAATCCTATTTGGTTTAATGTCTTCTGCTAACATAGAATTTGAAATATCTAAACAAACCATAAGGTCAGTCCCTTTTCTTTCAGCTTTTTCAACAGATGTGCCAATTTGAGGATTAGCAATTGCAATAATTATAAATAAATAAGCAATATTTAATAGTATAAACTTAGTCCATTGTTTTCCATAAGAAAGATTTGGAACAATAAGATCTATTAATGGCTTATCAATAAAACCTCTTAGCTTTTCTTTTTTCTTCTTTATATATATATAATGTATAATAATGAAGAAAGGAATAAGTATTAGTAGGTATAATATTTCAATGTGTTCAATTCTAATCATATTATGGATTTGTTCTTAAAATTGTTTTTTTTAATAAGACTTCGATAATCAATAATAATAATGCGGCTACTAAGAATCCAAAAGCTAAATCTTTCTTTATTTGATAATAGGATACATCTATTATTGATTTTTCCATATTATCTATTTCCTTAAAAATTGTTTTAAGAGAATTTTCGTCAGTAGAACGGAAGTATTTACCACCAGTAGCTTTTGATATATCTTTTAGTAGAGGTTCATCGATCTTAACTTCAACATTTTGATATTGTGTACCAAAAGGAGTTTGGAAAGGGTAGGGGGCCATTCCTATTTTCCCTATGCCAATAGTATAAACCCTAATCTTGTAGTCTTTTGCTATTTCGGAAGACGTTAGAGGGTCAATTGCACCCATATTATTAACTCCGTCGGTAAGTAGAATTATTGTCTTACTCTTAGTTTTTGTATCTTTAATTCTGTTTATTGCAGTTGCTAGTCCATCGCCGATTGCTGTCCCATCCTGAATTATTCCACTCTCAACCTTACTTGTAAGCTCCATAAGCATTGGATGGTCAGTTGTTAGAGGGCATTGGGTAAAGGCTTCACCAGCAAAAACAACTAATCCAATATTGTCGTTATGCCTTTCTTGCATAAAGTTTGTTGCAACCTTTTTTGCTGCTTCCAACCTATTTGGTTTAAAGTCTTGTGCTAACATTGAACCAGAAATATCTAAGGCAATTACGATATCAACCCCTTCAATATTCTTTTCATCCCTGCTTAAATATGACTGAGGTCTTGCAATAGCTATTATTAATAAAGCAATTGCTAAATACCTAATATAATTAGGCAAATTTCTCAGTCTTATTTTCAATGACTTATGCGTGTTTTCAAAAGGAGAGATTTGAGAATATCTTATAGTTGGATAAGCTGTCTTTTCAAAAAAATATTGATAAAGAGCAAGCAAAGGAATTAAAATAAGTAAGAATAAAAAATAAGGATATTCAAAACCACTAAACATTTTCATCCTCCTTTCTTTCATTTTGATGAACTTCTTCAATAAGTTTGGTTTGTCCTATAAACTCTATAGAATCTTTTAAGCACTTATCGCTAACAAAAGAATCGGGTAGATGTTTTGCAAACTTCACCAAATCTGAGTTTTTAAGAATATATTCAAGTATGTACATTGAATCCTTATTGATAATGGTATTTTCAGTTATTTTTCTAAAAATATCATCAGTTGTCATCTCAATTGCAGCAATAGAGTATCTGTTATCCAAATATATCCTTAAAATATCAGATATTTCCGAAAAGTATTCCTTAATTCTACCATTCTCATATAGTCTTTTTGTTCTTAACTCGTTTAATGAGTTAATAGCAATAATATGTGCAGGTAGCTTTGGTTTAGGCTTAATAAAAATTTCTTTAAAATTTACTTTCCTGTATTTCTTCCAAAGCTTAATTCCGAAATATATGCCAATAATTAATCCTATTCCAATAAGAACCCAAATTATTATAGGCATTATTTCACTTATAGAGAACGGCTCATCTTGGTTTTGTTTAATATCTTTTATCTCAACCTTAGTGGTATCAATAGGGAAGGGTATTACTTCGAAATTAAAACTTCTTCCATTTGTGTTGAGAATTTGATGTTTTCCAACCACAAAAGAAGTTAATATATATGAGAAATCAATATATTTTTTCCCATTTTGTTCAACCGTATCCATCTTTAGACCAATAATTTCCAAGCTATCTTCTTTTTCGGTTGGATTATATATAGTTTGGTCTGCAAACTTCTCAATAGGGATTCTAAATGAATAAGTAAACTGATCTCCAATATAAATTTTTGTATGGCTTATACTTGGAATTGTTGGTTGAGTATACGATATGATGCTTATAAACAATAAACTAATAATTATATAAGCTCTTTTCATCTTCTGCCTCCTTTTTCAAATAAATTCATCAAAGCTCTAATATAATCTTCTCCAGTATATACCATAATATTATCAATACCCAAACGGTTAAATTTTTGCTTTAAGTCTTCATCTTGTCTTTTCCTAAACTGAGTAAATTCATTTAATAGTTTCTTATCAGAAGAGTCTATCCAAATATCCTTTCCTAATTCATTATCATGAATACGGATCAAGCCTAGATCTGGAATTGTATTTTCGTGATTATCTCTTATTATTATTGTAGAGAAGTCATGCTTCCGAGTTGTTATTTGTAGAGATTCATCAAACTTCCCAAACCCATCTGTAATCAAAAAACAAGTACAGCGTTTCTTAATTACATTATTCATAAACTTAAATGCAGTTGCGAAGTCTGTCTTTGTGTCTGATTGTTTATAGGTAATAAGTTCTCTGATTATTCTTAAGATATGTGCAGAGCCTTTCTTTGGTGGTATATATTTTTCTACCCTGTCGCTAAAGAAGATTACTCCAACCTTATCGTTGTTTTGAATAGCCGAAAAACTTAGAACCGCAGCAATTTCTGTAATTACTTCCGATTTTAAGCTGCCATTTGTTCCAAAGAAAGTACTTCCACTAACGTCAATAAGAAGGAGGACAGTCAGCTCTCTCTCTTCTTCGAAAATCTTAACATAAGGATGATTGAATCTTGCCGTAACGTTCCAATCTATGCTTCTAATTTCATCACCATAATTATATTCCCTAACCTCACTAAAGGCCATTCCTCTTCCTTTAAAAGCACTATGATATTGACCTGAGAAGATATTTCTCGATAAACGCTTAGTCTTTATTTCAATCTTCCTAACCTTTTTTAATAAGTCTTCATTCATCTTTTATGGAACATCAACTTTATTGATAATTTCATTAATTATTTCTTCTGTACTAATGTTATCAGCTTCTGCTTCATAGGTTAATCCAATCCTATGACGCATAACATCCAAACAAATAGCTCTAACATCTTCTGGAATTACATATCCTCTACGCTTAATAAAGGCATAGGCTCTTGAAGCTAAGGCTAAATTAATTGTAGCACGAGGAGAGGCTCCATAATTAATGTAAGGTTTCAAGTT
>JALNVJ010000072.1 GCA_023227645.1 Bacteroidales bacterium
TCCTTAATATAAATTCAATTAGATTAAATCTATTTTCCTACAAACCTTTCACCCCTTCGTGGTAATCATGAAAATCCTTTAATCTTGTAAATCCTGATTCTGATCAAAAAGCTATTTAAACTTTCAAAAAGTCAGTTTTCCTTTTACATTCTCTCCTTTTATTCTTGTTTATTTCTATTTTATTCAACCAAAAGCTTCTTTGTGGCTATTCCTCTTGGGGTATTGATTGTTATTATATAGGCACCTTTTTTTAGGTCACTTATATCAATATATTTTTCGTATGCATTTATTGTAATCGTCTTTAGCTTTATTCCTGATATATTATATATCTCAATATCATTAACCTTAAACTGAGATATGAGCTTAATTATATCTCTTGCAGGATTTGGTAGTATATTACAAGTATTATTAATATCAATTTCATTACCCAAACTTAAAGAATCGGGCCTTGGCACTAATATGATTGGAAAGAATCCTATATGCATCTTCCTATAATAATAATATACAGTGTCTTGGTCAAACCTTGTCCATTGGGTAGCATTTCTTTTTAATAAGTAAGGGTATTCATCTTCATAGCAACCAACATCTATCTTCAAACAACTATCGTCGGTAAATGTACAAGTATGATCAAATTCATAAGTACAATCTTCATGTCCATTTCCTACATCAGCAGCAATATAAAAATCTTTAAGCATTACCTGATTATTAAAATAGTATTTCCCTTGCTGAATTTGATAATAAGAATGGGGGTTAGAAACAGGAATATGAACATAAGCTATTTCTGTCTTTGATGAGTCCATTAATCTAAAATAATTATATCCGCCCATAGAAGATTTATGCCCATATACCTTTGCCGCAACACCAATTACTAAAACTGTTGAATCCAAATGATAAGGTTGAGCAAAAGCTACATTTTTTACGTATATAGTGTCTGATGCACCTATAACATATGCAACAGATGGAATCAAAGGCAAATTCCCATAACAAGTTCTTCTCATTTCACTATAATACTGAAATATTTGATAATAAACTGAAGGGTCAGCAGGATTATTTAAATTAACGGAATCCATCCACATTGGACAATTCAAAACTGTAGGGGGGTAATATATTATTGTATCATATTCTTGTTGTGACCTTCCTTGCAAGCATAACAGAATAAATGCTGTTATTAAAACTATCTTTTTCATTTTATTTCTTATTTATTAGTTTATAATAATATCATCTGCAAATATAAACAATAGTTATTATCTAAAAGTAAGTGAACAGAGAGAATATTTTTTTCCTTTATTTATAGAAACGAAGATATATAAAAATAAAACGGCGTTTCAGAAAATTAAAACAAAGAAAGAATTTGCTAAAACAGGGATTTAGAGAACTGAGATAAGGATATAAAAAAAGGACGTTGAAATTAATCAACGTCCTTCTTAATTTTATTGGATAAGGATAATATTATGAACGGTATTCGTTGATAATATCTTTTACTCCATCTGGAGTTAAACGTCCATAAACTTTATCTCCAATTAATACAACTGGAGCTAGTCCACAAGCACCTACACAACGTAAGCAGTTTAATGAGAACTTGCCATCTGGAGTTGTTTCTCCAACTGCAATCTTTAGTTCTCTCTTAAATTCGTCCAACACTTTTTCTGCACCACGAACATAACATGCTGTTCCCATACATACTGATATTGGATGTTCACCCTTTGGTGTCATTGTGAAGAAAGAGTAGAAAGTTACAATTCCGTAAAGGTGTGCAGCAGAAACATGTATTTCTTGTGCTATTACTTCTTGTACTTCTGCTGGTAAATAACCGAACTCTCCTTGTACTTTATGAAGGACATTGATTGCTTCGCTTGGTTTATTTCCAAAGCTAGCGCAAATTTCCTTTATCTTATTTATTTTGTCTTCTGATAATTTTAATTTTGCCATAGCTGTATATTTTATCCTTCAATTTCTATATGTTTTGATTTGTCGAAATAGTGGGTATGAAGCAAGTGGTGAGATAATTCTCCACAAGGTTCGCCCAACCATTCTTTGTATAATGCTTGTATGTAAGGATTTTCGTGTGATTTACGAATTGGCTTACCTGCGTCTTCACGATAAATCGCATCATAACGTTTTCTGATTATATCAAAGTTTCCTTGATGGAATGGTTGACCTGCGCCACCAATACATCCTCCTGGACAAGCCATAACTTCAATTGCATGGAAATTTGTTTTTCCTGCACGAACACTATCAAGAAGTTGGCGTGCATTTGCAAGTCCGTGAGCAATACCAATATTGATTGGTGTTCCATCAAAGTCAACTGTTGCAGATCTAATTCCTTCTAGCCCACGTAATTCTTTAAAGTCAACTTTTTCAAGAGTCTTTCCTGTGAATAATTCGTAAGCTGTACGAGTAGCTGCTTCAATAACCCCTCCTGTTGCTCCAAAGATAACTCCAGCTCCAGTTGATTCTCCAAGTGGTTGGTCGAAATCTTCTTCTTCAAGAGAAGCGAAGTCAATATTAAATTGTCTAACAAGCTCTGCTAATTCACGAGTTGTTAGTGCGAAGTCAACATCTGGATTACCATCTACTTTAAACTCGTCTCTTTGACACTCAAATTTCTTAGCAACGCAAGGCATAATTGAAACAACAACCATATCCTCACGACTAATTCCAAGTTTCTTAGTCCAATAGTTCTTAGCTACTGCACCAAACATTTGTTGAGGGCTCTTAGCTGTGGAAGGAACATCAAGCATATCTGGGTAGTTATACTCAAAGAAATTTACCCAACCTGGGCAGCATGATGTTAGGATAGGAAGCTTAACCGTTTTGTCACCCTTAGTGAATCGAGCAATACGGTCTAATAATTCTGTACCTTCTTCCATAATTGTAAGGTCAGCTGCAAAATCGGTATCGAATACATAGTCAAAACCAATAGCTCTTAGAGCTGCTGCCATCTTACCAGTTACAATTGAGCCTGGCTCCATACCAAATTCTTCACCTAATGCAACACGAACCGCAGGAGCTGTTTGAACAACAACTGTTTTCTTTGGGTCAGAGATTGCTGTGATAACTTGACGAGTTTGGTCAACTTCACTTAATGCACCAACTGGACATGCTGCAATACATTGTCCGCAATATGTACATGGACTCTTAACAAGGTCTTGCTCATATGCTGTAGCAACAACTGCTTCAAATCCTCTATTAATTGCAGAAAGTGCACCAACAGTTTGCCATACATTACATACAGTTTCGCATCTACGACACATAATACATTTATCAATATCACGAATAATTGCTGGTGACATATCTTTTCTGTATGTTGATTTTGCTCCTTGGAAAGGAATATCTCTAATTCCAAGACGTTGAGCTAATGTTTGTAGTTCACATTTTCCGCTTTTTGAACATACCAAACAATCAGCAGGGTGATCGGAAAGGATTAGTTCAACCACTGTTCTACGAGCATTAACTACTCTTAGACTATGTGTGTGAATAACCATTCCTTCCGTTACTTCTGTTGCACAAGCTGGAGCCAAATTTCTTCTGCCCTCAATCTCCACAACACAAACACGGCAACCGCCTGGACGGTTTTCAAGGTTTACCCCATCTAGTTCGTAATAACATAGAGTTGGGATATCAATGCCTATTTCACGAGCTATTTTAAGGATTGTTTGTCCTTTCTCAGCTTTTACAGGCTTATTATCTATTATAATATTTATCATTTCCATTTCTGTTTTCTCTGTTTTTAGTCAACAAATCATTATTGAATGCTAATTGCATTGAACTTACATTTCTCAATACAAGCACCACACTTGATACAAAGTTCTTGATCAATTATATGAGGCATTTTCTTTTCCCCTTTAATTGCATTAACAGGACAATTTCTTGCACAAGCAGTACAACCTACGCATTGTACAGGGTCAATAACATATTGCATCAATGATTTACAAACACCTGCCCTACATTTTTTATCCTTTATATGTTCAACATATTCATCATAGAAGTTTTCTATGGTTGAAAGAATAGGGTTTGGTGATGTTTGTCCTAATCCACAAAGAGCAGTATCTTTAATTACTCGTCCAAGGTTACGAAGATTATCTAAATCTTCCATAGTTCCATTACCCTTGGTTATCTTTTCTAATATTTCGTATAAACGTTTGTTACCTACACGACATGGAGTACATTTACCACATGATTCTTCAACTGTAAATTCAAGGTAGAACTTAGCAATAGCAACCATACAAGAAGTGTCATCCATAACAACCATTCCTCCTGAACCCATCATTGAGCCAACAGCAATAAGGTTATCGTAATCGATTGGAGCGTCTAAGTGTTTTTTTGTTAAACATCCACCTGAAGGACCTCCAGTTTGAACTGCCTTAAATTCTCTTCCGCCTTTTATTCCACCACCAATTTCGTAGATAATTTCTCTTAGAGTAATTCCCATAGGAACTTCAATAAGACCTACATTATTGATTTGTCCTGCAAGAGCGAAAACCTTAGTTCCCTTTGATTTTTCAGTACCAATTTTATTAAACCAATTAGCACCCTTATTGATAATAATTGGAATATTAGCGTATGTTTCAACGTTATTTACATTTGTTGGTTTATTGTTATAACCCGATTCAGCAGGGAATGGTGGTTTGAAAGTTGGTTCTCCACGTTGTCCTTCCATTGAATGGATAAGAGCAGTTTCTTCACCGCAAACAAAAGCACCAGCTCCGTAACGTATTTCGATATCGAAATTAAATCCTGAACCTAAGATATCTTCTCCTAATAAACCATATTCACGAGCTTGGTTAATTGCAATAACTAAACGATTGATAGCTAAAGGATATTCAGCACGAATATAAACCAATCCTTTGGTTGCACCAATAGCATAACCATTAATTATCATTGCTTCCAAAACAGTGTGAGGGTCACCTTCAAGAATTGAACGGTCCATAAAAGCGCCTGGGTCACCTTCATCAGCATTACAAACAACATACTTTTGATCTGCATGATTCTTTGAAGCTATTTCCCATTTCAAACCTGTTGGGAAACCACCACCTCCACGTCCACGAAGACCAGAAAGTTTGATTTCATTTATAACTTGCGCAGGAGTCATTTCTCCTAAACATTTAGCCAATGCCGAATAACCATCTGCACCAATATATTCTTCGATATTTTGAGGATCAATAAAACCACAGTTACGTAATGCTATACGTAATTGTTTTTTATAAAATCCCATATGTTTTGAATCAGCAACATGTTGTTTGTTTTCAGGGTCAGTGTAAAGTAAACGAGTTACTTTTCTTCCCTTAATAACGTGTTCAGCAACAATGTCAGCTGCATCTTGAGGCTTCACCTCTGTGTAGAATGTGTTGTCGGGCATAACCTTAACAATAGGACCTTTTTCGCAAAAGCCAAAACATCCTGTAAGAATTACCTGAACTTCATTTTCTAAACCTTTGTCCTTGAGAGAGCTTTTTAAATTATCAGCAATCTCTTGGCTCTTTGATGCATGACAGCCTGTACCTCCACAAACCAATAAATGCATTTTGAATTTAGCCATATATTTTTCCTCCTAAAGTTGAATAAATTATTCAGTATTATTTATTAATTGTTTGATAGTTTACTGGTATAATACCATCAACTAACTCACCATCTCTGATATACTTCTCTATGATTTCATCTGCTTTCTTAAGGTCAACATAGCCAAAAACAATAGGTTCTTTACCTGGAAGTGTCACTTCAATTGTTGGTTCAGCATGGCAATATCCCATACAACCAGTTTGAGTAAACACAACGTTCATACCTCTTTTTTCAGTTTCAGCCATCATGTAATCCATAACTTGCTTTGCACCTGCAGCAATACCACAAGTAGCCATAGCAACTTTTACTTGAGTTAAACCTTCAGCATTTCCTTTTTGTCGAGTGTCAATTTTATCTTGAACACTTTGTTTCATAGCCTTAAGATCGGCTAACGATTTGATTTTTGTCATCTTTTGAAACCTCCTTATTTAGTTTAAATTAAATTTAACCTGATTTTATGGGCATAACTAACCCATAAAAATAATATGCAAAGATATATCATATTTTCTAAACTCTCAAAGCTTTAAAGGAAAATCTTTTATAATAGTTTCTTAGCGAAAATATTAACTCAACAATAGAACAAATTCAACTAAAATAAAGATATAGTTTAAGCTTATAAACACAAGGGCTATAATAGGGCTATATATTAATGTAATAGTAAGCTATTTTCCAAAAGCCCTTTTCGTAGTTTTTATAGCTTATTAATAGCTATTAATAAAACAATAGGCTATGACTTTATTATTAAGATAAATAATTATTTTCAGAAAGAAAGTAGATTGCTATTTACATTATTATTATCTATAAGTACTATACTAATATACAATTTGTATTAAGTTTGCCAACTTAAAAACCAATTAAATACAATTTACTAGCTAAGGAAAGCCTTATCTACACTAAACTACAGCTCGCATAAAGAAATTAAAGCGAATGTTTTATCAAACTAAAACCAAACAACTAAAACCTGAACTATTGGAATTTATGGAAAGAGAAGACTGATTAGATAATTTTTAGATATTTAGATTTAGTACCCAGACTATGAAGAACAATATGGCAACTATTATAAAGTAAATGAGATCATTCAAATGTATACTGATACTCATCTTTATTCCAATTGTGATGTACTCTAAAGACAATGTTGAGAAGTTACACAATGATATTAAAACTTATTCTTCAACTGAGTATAGCTCGTCATATTTAAATACCGAACAAGGACTTAATTTTAGCAACGGTCCGAAGGATAAACGGAAGATAAAAAAGAAGAAGGACTTTGGGAATATGATAAAGAATCTTAGAAGAAAGTATTTTTCAAAACGATATTCTCCCAAAAGAAGGAAACCTACTAAGATAACAAACCGAACCCCACTAGCAATAAAAACTAACCTAACATACTCAGCAGCCCTTACCCCCAACCTTGGTGTTGAAGTCCCAATTAAAAAGAATTTCTCAGCCGAACTAACCTCAACCTATAATGCTTGGGATCTGGAAGATAATGTGAAATGGAAAAACCTAACCGCAATGGCAGAGTTTCGCTACTGGCCAAAAAAGAGTATGGAAGGAGCGTTCTTTGGACTAAATGCCAACTGGGCAAAATACAATATTGGAGGTATCAAGATGCCCTATTTTGCAGATGCAAAGTATTATCGTTACGACGGATGGACAACAGGCATTGGACTATCTTATGGTTATATGTGGTATCTATCAAGGAGCTGGAGCTTTGAAGCCAATATAGGAATTGGACTAAACTATACCTCCTACGACAAATACCTACATCCAGTTTGTGGAGCATATTGGGGTTCATATAAGAATATTCTTTTTATGCCAACAAAAATTGGGCTAAGCTTAGTCTATAAATTCAA
>JALNVJ010000073.1 GCA_023227645.1 Bacteroidales bacterium
AGTTAATAAAGGCAGGTACTGTTTCTGTTAATGGTCTGGTTGTTACTGAAATGGGTTTTAAAGTTTCTATTGAAGATGCTGTTGTTTACGGTGGAGAGAGACTTGTTAACGAAAGAAAAAAATACCTTCTACTCAATAAGCCTAAAGGATATATTACAACTCTTGATGACCCCCAAGATAGAAAAACAGTTCTTAGTTTAATCAGTAAGGCTTGTAAAGAAAGACTTTATCCTGTAGGTCGTTTAGATAGAAATACAACTGGATTATTATTATTTACGAATGACGGAGAGATAACAAAAAAGCTAACTCACCCTTCATTTGGTGCAAGAAAGATTTATCATGTAGAGTTAGATAAAGCTTTAACTCATGCCGATATGCAACATATTATGGATGGCGTTGAGCTAGAAGATGGAAGAATTGAGGCTGACGATATTCAATATGTTGGAGGAGGAGATGATAAGAAAATGATTGGGATAGAGCTTCATTCTGGAAAGAATAGAATTGTAAGAAGAATATTTGCATCCTTAGGTTATGAAGTGTTTAAACTTGATAGGGTATCCTTTGCCGGTTTAACCAAGAAAAACCTACCAAGAGGTAATTATCGTTTCCTTACAGATCAAGAGATTTCTTTTTTAAAGATGCTCAAAGCAAACTAAAAGATAAAAGATCTGCGTTTAATATTCATCGTTTAGTTATATAGAGGAAGGTTTATGCTTTCCAATAATAAGAACAAGCTAATTAATAAGAGCTAAGAAGGTGAAGAAAAAAATCATTAAAGTTACACTATGGTTAGTAGGAATAATATCTTTACTAATCATAGTTTCTATTTTATTGGTCTATGCTAATAGGGAGAAAATTCAGGGAGTTATTGTTAGAGAATTAAACAAGCAGCTCCTGACCGAAATAAAGGTTTCCTCTATTTCTATTGAATTCTTCTCCACCTTTCCTCGAACTTCTCTAACTCTTGAGAATGTTTTGGCATACGATGCTTTCCCAAATTATAAAGAAAATAGAAACAGTCTTAGAGTAAAAAACCCTGATGATACTTTATTTTTTTTCAAGAAACTCTATCTAACCTTTAATATTTGGGATGTTTTAAGAGAGAACTATAATATTAAAACTATTATAGCCAATGATGGGTGTTTTAATATGAAGGTAAATAACAAGGCTGAGGTAAACTATGAGTTTTGGAAATCAAGTGAAACCAAGTCTGAATCAAATTTTTCCCTATCACTAAAGAAAATATCCCTTAATAATATCAAGTATTCTTATAGGAATGATTGTACTAAACAATATTATGAAATACTTCTTAATTCCTCGCAAGCAAAAGGAGACTTCACTAATACCCAGCAAGAGATAAAGTTTAGGTCTAAATCTAGGATAAAGAAGATGCAGATAGATAATCTATTACTCTCAAATGATAGAGAAATGGATATGGATATTGATTTTTCCAATAATACCTTATCTAAAACTATGACGGTTAAGGACGGAGAATTAATAGTAGATGGATTAAAGTTTGATCTTTCAGGTTCCTTAAGCTATGGTGAATCAACTTTAGTTTCGCTCTTTATTAAGGGGAAAGATATTAACCTTAGAGAAATGATTAGTCTCTTTCCAAAAGAATACAGCAAGAAATTTATAGACTATGCAAGCAAGGGAGATCTAATATTTAATTTCCAAATCAAAGGCTTGATTGATAAAATAAATATGCCTAGCCTAAATGCCGATTTTATACTTAAAAACGGAGAGCTTGTAAATAAGAAAATTGGAATAACTTTTTCAAAAATCAATCTTCAAGGGAAATTCTCCAATGGCAAGAATAAAACCTCAGAGACCTCATATATCAAATTAGATAATTTCTCTTTCCTATTCAATCAAGGACAAATAAAAGGATATGCAAAGCTAAGTAATTTCTCAAACCTAAATCTTGATGCAAATATTAATGCAAACCTACCCCTAAAAGCAGTTCATAAATTTATACAAATAAAGGAAATAACTGAGCTTTCAGGACAACTAAATCTCGATTTCCAAATTCAAGGAGATATTAAGAGTTTGGAGACTGTGAAAGATAAGGGTTTCTCGGCAATTAAGATGTCAGGAAAAGGAAGTCTAAAATCTTTAAACTACACTGATACAAGAATTGCTAAGCCAATTAAGAATCTTTCATCTGATTTTCTTTTTAATAATACCACAATAGATATTGAAAGGCTTAATGGTTATTTGGGTAATACGTCAATTCTATTTAATGGTAAGGTAGAAGAAATACTGCCTTTCGTGTTTAACCAATGCAAGGTATTTAAATTAGTAGGGAATTTAAAACTCGGAACATTAAATATTAATGAGTGGAATGAAAAAGTTGATAATACTAAACACGGTAATAAATCAGAAACACAAAATACAAAGAATCAAAAAGATGAAACCATATTCCCAGTTTTCTTTAATGCAAATCTTAAAACAGAGATAAAACAACTAATCTACGAGAAGTCGGAGATAGATGATTTTAAATCCAATCTAAAGTTAATAAATGGTAATTTAATTTTAGAGGATTTAAGTTTTAATGCCTATGGAGGGTCAGTTACTGGCCAGATGTCAATGCTCCTTAATAATAATAAGTCAAAATTAATTGGGGATATAAATATCAATAAAGTAAATTCAAGCATGTTTTTCTATTCCATGGATAATTTTGGACAAAACTCCCTAACGAATAAAAATATTGAAGGAAACATTACTGCAAAGATAAACTTCTCAGCAGAGATTGATAAAAACAATAATCTCTTAAATGATAAGCTAATAGTAACTTCTAAGTATAAGATTGAGGATGGTAAACTAATTGATGTCCCTATAATGAAGAAATTATCATATTTTGTTGATGAGTCAGCCCTAAGGAGTATTAATTTTGAAAAGATTGAATCCTCTATTTCCATAAATAACTCATGCGTTACCATTGATGAGGTTAAAATTTTATCCAATGCAATTAATTTTTCATTCTTAGGCAAGCACTTTTTTAATAATAATATAGATTATAGGGTAGAGATTAAATTATCGGAGCTAGCCAGCAAAAAGAAAAAAGCAAAACTTGCTAAGACTCAAAAAGAATTTGGAGAGATTCAGCAAGATGAAAGTTCAAGAACATCTTTATTTGTGAAGATAAGTGGAACAACAGACAAACCTATATTTTCCTACGATACAAAGAAAAGTATAGAAATAGCAAAAGAAAAACTAAAGGCAGATACAAAGATAATCACTACTTCAATTGATAAGGATTTGAATTTAGGAATTGAAGAAATGAAGAAGGATAAGAAAGATTGGAAACGTCAAGAAAAGGGAGAGTATATAATTGAATGGGGAGATGAAAAGGCGGATTCTGTTTCTAAATCGAAAGATGAAGCAGACACTAAGTTCAATATTGAATGGTAGAATAATATTAAAACAAATATAAAATGGAAAGAAAAGTTAGAGTACGTTTTGCACCAAGTCCAACAGGGCCGTTGCATATTGGAGGAGTTAGAACAGCATTATATAATTATCTATTTGCCAAAAAACATGGTGGTGATTTCATTCTTAGGATTGAAGATACAGACCAAACACGATTTGTTCCTGGTGCTGAAGAATATATTATTGAATCTTTTAATTGGTTGGGGATAAAGTTTGATGAAGGTCTTGGAATAGGAGGGGATTATGGTCCTTATCGCCAAAGTGACAGGAAAACTATGTATAAGGAATACGCTGAAGAGTTACTCTGTTCTGGTTGGGCATACCATGCTTTCGATACTCCAGAAGAGCTTGATACTATTCGTAAAGAATTTGAAAAAGAAAAGAAAAATTTCCAATATGATTGCAATACACGCGATTCTTTAAAGAACTCTCTTTCTCTTTCCAAAGAAGCGGTTGATAGACTTTTAGAAAACAATACACCTTATGTTATTCGTTTTAAGTTTCCAAAAGACACTGAGATTCTTATTCATGATCTAATAAGAGGGGAGGTTAGGATGAATTCTAATCTATTAGATGATAAGGTCCTTTATAAGTCAGATGGAATGCCCACTTATCATTTAGCAAATATTGTAGATGATCATTTAATGAATATATCCCATGTTATACGTGGAGAAGAGTGGTTGCCATCTTGTCCTCTACATGTTATGCTTTATAAAGCCTTTGGTTGGGAATCAACTATGCCAGAATTTGCTCACCTACCTCTACTTCTAAAACCTGATGGTAATGGAAAATTAAGTAAAAGAGATGGAGATAGATTAGGTTTCCCTGTTTTTCCATTGCAATGGACTGACCCAATAACTAAAGATATTTCATCAGGATACAAAGAATCAGGTTATATACCAGAAGCAGTTATTAATATTCTTGCACTCTTGGGTTGGAATTCAGGAACAGAAAAAGAAATATTCTCACTTGATGAATTAATTGAAATATTCTCACTTGAAAGGATTAGTAAATCAGGAGCAAAATTTGATTTAGAAAAAGCTAAATGGTTTAATCACCAATACCTACAATTAAAATCAAATGCGGAGATAACTAATGAATATATGCCAATTTTGGAAAAAAAGGGTGTTGAGGTTTGTTTGGAATATGTTGAAGAAGCAGTTGGTCTTGTAAAAGAAAGAGTTAGTTTTGTAACTGAACTTTGGGATCAATCATTTTTCTTGTTTCTAAAACCTGAGTCATATGATGAAAAGATTATTAAGAAGAGATGGAAGGAAGGAGTGCCTCAAAGACTTACCGAAATTGTAGAAATATTAAATTCAATCGAAGATTTCAATCCACAATCTGCGCATGATAAGGTTCATGCATATATTGAGGGAAACGAACTTAATATGGGACAGATAATGAATTGCCTAAGGCTTAGTATTGTTGGAGAAGGGAAAGGTCCAGACTTATTCGAGATAATGGCTTTGATAGGTAAGGAAGAAGCAATTGAGAGAATTAATCTTGCAATAGCAAAAATCGGAGGTAATGAATAAGGGGTTGAAAGAAATAGAGTCAATAACCATAATTGGCAGGGGCAATGTTGCTTGGTTATATAGTGATATTATGACCAAGCAAGGCTTATCTGTTAATTGCATTTCTTCGAGAGGGGAGATAAGAGGGGATGACCTGTGTTCAGATCTAATTATTATAGCAGTTTCTGATAAGGCAATAGTAGAAGTAGCTAAGAAACTAGAAATAGGAGATAGTATAATAGTCCATACATCAGGGACTGTGGATATTGGAGTTCTTAGAGCAAGAGCTAAGAATTTCGGAGTATTCTATCCATTACAAACAATAAGTAAAGGAATTGAGCTCGATTTTTCTACTATCCCCCTTTGCATTGAAGGAAGTGATGAAGAGATATTTTCTTTGCTTAAGAATCTAGCCGATAAGCTTTCTAAAAAAGTTTATAAGATAAGTTCTGTTCAGAGACAGGCAATTCATATAGCGGCAGTTTTTGCAAATAATTTTACCAATCACCTATTTGGAATTGCCAAACAAGAACTTGAGAAGAACGATATCCCTTTTGATATTCTATTCCCTCTAATTTCTCAAACCATTGAAAAGATAAAAGAAAATAATCCTTTTGAAGTTCAGACCGGACCTGCAAAAAGAAATGATATTCCTGTGATGGAAAAACATAAATTGAGATTGGGTGAGGATGAAAGAGAGATATATCAGCTCTTAAGTGAGAAGATAATTAAGCAAAACGAAGTTTTAAAGAAATGAAACGAAGAAAGAATTTCTTAAAACAGCGTTTCCCTCCCTCTATGATGTGCATCCAAGATACCATACGATGTGCATCTTAGCGAGTATGAAACGAAGATTTGAGAGATTGAAATCAAAATATAGTAAATTAAGTCTTCGTTTCTAATTTTTTTTCTTATATTTAGAGAAAGATTGATAATATTTTAATAATATTGATTATGAAAAACATTGTGGTGCTTACTGGAGCTGGAATAAGTAAGGAAAGTGGTATTAATACTTTTAGAGATAGTGGTGGTTTGTGGGAAAATCATAGGGTTGAAGATGTAGCAAATTTTGATTCTTGGGTAAAAAATCCAGACTTAGTTCGCGATTTTTATAACCAAAGGAGGAAAGATGTTATTGAAGCCGAGCCTAATGAGGCTCATAATGAGTTAACGAGGCTTGAAAAACACTTTAATGTTAATATAATCACACAGAATATTGATGATTTCCACGAAAGGGCTGGCAGTACAAATATTATACATCTTCATGGTGAGATTATGAAAGTTCAATCGGTGAGAGACCCTTATTATGTTAGGGAATTAAGTGGATGGAAACTTACAGAAAATCACAAAGATATATATGGAGAACCTCTAAGACCTTATATTGTTTGGTTTGGTGAAGCAGTGCCAATGATAGAACCTTCAATTGAGTTATGTCAAAAAGCAGATATATTTATTATTGTAGGCACTTCATTGGCTGTTTATCCCGCAGCAGGACTTATTAATTATATTCCATTAAATTCAAAGAAGTACTTAGTTGATCCAAATGAGGTAAAAGGAGATTTGAATGGGATATTTTTTGTAAAAGAAAAGGCAAGTGTAGGGGTGAAGAGAGTGGTTGATGAAATATTATTAGAGAATAAAATAACCGAATAAAAGAATATAGATGAAAAAAGTTTTTATTGAAACTTATGGTTGTCAAATGAACCAATCGGATAGTGAGATTGTTGGAGCTATTGTTCAAGAAAATGGCTATCAGCTTACGAATGAAATATTAGAGGCAGATGTTATATTTGTCAATACTTGTTCTATACGAGAGAATGCAGAACAAAGGGTGAAAAATAGATTAGTAAAGTTCGAGCATCTAAAGAGGAAGAAGCCAAGTCTCAAGATTGGGGTTTTGGGTTGTATGGCTGAGAGAATGAAAGATGAATTATTTATTGAAAATAAGGCGGTAGATATTGTTGTTGGGCCAGATGCTTACCGTGATATTCCACATCTCTTAAATGAGGTTGAATCAGGGATTAAGGCAGCAAACGTTCTCTTGTCTGAAGAAGAAACTTATTCTGAAATTGTACCAGTACGTATTGGTACAAATGGAATTAGTGCTTTTATTTCCATAATGAGGGGCTGTGAAAACTTTTGTTCCTACTGTGTTGTCCCATATACGAGAGGGAAGGAGAGAAGTAGAGATTATAAAACAATAATAGA
>JALNVJ010000074.1 GCA_023227645.1 Bacteroidales bacterium
TACGTTATTATCTTGATTTCTTAATCTAACCTTTATCTCTGGCTTTTTACCAAGGTACTTATCATATTCTGCCGCAACACCTATATTTCTAATATTTAGGTTTGGATAACGACCCGACCCTCTCAATCTTATTGACCTCCACGAAAGCCTAACAGAATCTTTATTCTCACAAGCATCAGGTAAGTTTACTTTAAAAGAGCTTGTTTTAACTCTTTTTGAGGAGACAAATTCAATTGCCCTTCCTCTTGTGTCTAAAACGTCTATCCATTTTTCACTATCCAAACTATATTGCAAGCGAAGAGAGTATAATTGTCTTGAACCTTTTGAAGATATTGTTGAATTGAAAATAATGTTTTCTTGTTTTTTTGTGCTAAAAGAAATAATCATACGCCCATTATCTTTGAGTGTTCCCTCATAATGGGTTTCAATATCCAAATCAGATGATTGAGAATAGGCAATAAGAGTTAGGAAACTAAATAGCAGGCAAAGTATTAGGCTGAGTTTTTTCATCGTAAATATATAATTATCTTCCCACAGATATTATTTTGTAATCATTAATTTTATAAATAACAGTTCTTCTATTTTGCCAACCGTCTTTAGCATCTTTCCTATCAAAAAAGAAAGAATTTATCATATACTTTGATCTTTCAACATTAGGTTCATTGATGAACTTATCTCCTTTTTGAGCAAGAGCAGGAACAAAAAACATCATAATATCATATCCCAATGCTGCATAAATCTTATCAGGTTCTTGACGAAAATGATGTCTGTAATCTTTTACAAAATCAACAAAATTGGCATTAGTATAGTCATTGAGATAACTTAAAGTGAAATGAAAATTAAACTTCTGAATTAGTGATAAATCAATTGAAGGAAAATCTAACCAACTATATTGAGCAATAAAGTTTATTTCTGGCAAGTTCTTTTTATTATTAAACTGAGAGAGAATTGTGTTAGCGTAGGCTTCATTCATCTTATAACTACCTTTTTCCACAACTGAAATAAATATATTATCCTTACTTAAATCAACTTTCTCAAATATCCTTCTCGCATATTTATTATAATCAACCCCAAGCCAAGACCATCCTTCTTTTTCAATCCCTTTTTGATACATCTCAACAATATTCTTTTCATTTGAAGTGAAAATCAATGTTATATTTGGATTTGGAAAGTTATTTTTAATATATCTTAGAGTTGTTTCAACGTCTGCAATATCTGAAGGTTGAATTTTAAAAGTATAAGGGTTGTTCTCAATTATTGAATAATTAGGACTCATTGGATTAATAATTGGAATCTTATTGGCATTTGAAAACTCACTTACTAAGGCAAAGGATTGTTGAAATACTAATGGAATAATCAAATCCATTGTTTTTATTTCTGGTTGTGATAATAGACTTTTCATTTGGTTTATATCGTCCTCACCCACATCATAAACATAGAGAGAAACAGCATAACCCTCAGCTTCTAACTTTTCTAAAGCTATCCTTGCTCCTTCATAAAAGGCAATATATTCAAAGCATCGGTATTTAATTCTTTTCTTCTCTTCAATATTGAATTTTGTAAAATCAAGTTCTTCAATTTTATCATAAGCCAAAGGCAAAAACATTGCAATCTTTAGTGTTTTCTTACTTATGCTTATTGTCTTGTCTGGATATAACTCTCCCTTGGTTTCTTTTGCATAAGAGTTTCCTACAAAAGCAAAAGAAATAAAACTTAATAATAAATAATACAAAAAACGATTCATAACTAATTAGTTTTTGAAAATTATTCCCATTCAATTGTTGCAGGTGGTTTGGAAGAAATATCATAAACCACTCTATTTACACCCTTAACTCTATTAATAATTGTGTTTGAAATATCTGCCAAGAATTCATATGGAAGGTGAGACCAATCAGCTGTCATTCCATCATTACTTTCAACAGCTCTTAGGGCAACAACATTTTCATAAGTTCTTTCATCTCCCATTACTCCAACCGATTGAACAGGAAGAAGCATTGCACCAGCTTGCCAAACCTTATCATATAAATTATTATCTTTTAGACCTTGAATAAATATATTATCAACCTCTTGTAATATTCTTACTTTTTCTTCTGTTATTTCTGACAGTATTCTAATTGCCAAACCCGGTCCAGGAAAAGGATGACGACCTAATAGTTCTTCTCTAATATCCATTGATCTTCCCACTCTTCTAACCTCATCTTTAAAAAGGGTTTTTAGTGGTTCAACAATTTTCAATTTCATATAATCTGGTAATCCACCAACATTATGATGAGACTTAATTGTTGCTGAAGGTCCTTTAACCGAAACCGATTCAATAATATCGGGGTAGATTGTTCCTTGAGCTAACCACTTCACATCTTTAATCTTTGTTGCTTGTACATCGAAAACATCAATAAATGTTTTTCCTATTGCCTTACGTTTCTTTTCAGGGTCAGAAATTCCTTTCAACGCATTATAAAACATTTGTTTTGCATCCACCCCAACAACATTAAGACCCATTCCCATATATGATTGTAGAACATTTTCAAATTCATTCTTTCTCAAAAGTCCATTATCAACAAAAATACAGTTTAGGTTTTTCCCTATTGCTTTATGTAGGAGTATTGCGGCAACAGAGCTATCAACACCACCCGAAAGACCTAGGACTACTTTGTCTTCTCCCAATTCTTTCTTCAGACTACTAATTGTTGTTTCAACAAAACTATCTGGAGTCCAATCTTGAACACATCCACAAATATCAACAAGAAAATTCTTCAATAGTTTCAACCCATCAATAGAATGTGTTACCTCTGGATGAAATTGTATTGCATAAGTTTCTTCCCCTTCAATCTTATAACCAGCATTAACAACACTCTCGGTTGAACATATTACTTTAAAATCAGAAGGAAGGTTTAAAATTGTATCACCATGCGACATCCAAACTTGAGAACCAAGAGATATTCCTTTTAAGAGTTTAGACTCGCTATCTATACTATTTAAATTTGCTCTTCCATATTCCCTTATTTCTGAAGGAAGGATTTTCCCTCCAGCAATATGAGCCATATACTGAGCTCCATAGCAAATCCCTAAAAGAGGCATTTTGCCTTTAAAAAAAGATAAATCAGGTTTAGGTGAATTTTCATCCCTACTACTAAAAGGGCTGCCAGACAGGATAACTCCTTTTATTTCTGAACTTATATTAGGTATCTTATTATAAGGATGAATCTCACAATATACGTTAAGCTCTCTTACCTTACGAGCTATTAGTTGGGTGTATTGAGAGCCAAAATCAAGAATTAAAATTGTTTGCATATATATACGTTATAGATAATATTAATCTTCAAAAGTACAAAAAAATCTTATACTACACAAAAAACCTCCTTATCTTTGCAAAAAACAAAGGAAATGTTTTTAAGTAAATCTTATTATAAATCAAATTTCAACCTCGCTCTACCTATAATACTATCATCTGTTGGACAATCATTTACTCAAATGATAGATACAATTATGGTTGGACAATTAGGAGCTACTTCATTGGCAGCAGTTGCTTTTGCTGGATCTGTTTCAATGAACGCTCTTGTCTTTGGAATGGGAATTGCAATGGCTCTTACCCCTTTAGCTGGTCAAAGCTTTGCAAGAGGAGAACATAGAAAAATTTCAATGTTATTTCAAAACTCACTTGCACTTAACTCTATTATAGCATTGATAATTATATCTCTACTCTTTTTAATTTTTCCATTATTAGGGCATTTTGGACAACCCCAAGATGTTATTGATGAATGCCGACCTTATTATTTAATCATTTCAATTTCTTTCTTACCAAGTCTTATTTTCCTTACGTTTAAACAACTTTTAGAAGGTTTGGGAAACACAAAGAATGCAATGATAATTACCATTTCTGTAAATATTATAAACATTATCCTTAACTATATTTTGATATACGGAAAATTTGGTTCTCCTGCCCTTGGAGTAACTGGTGCTGGAATTGCCACTCTTATCGCAAAAACAATTATGCCCATAGCTTTCTTTATTTTCATTTACTTTAATAAGAGATACAGGAAGTATTTACTTTTCTTTAGTTGGAACAAGATGACATTTCATACCCAGAAGATAATTTTAAGACTGGGAATGCCAATATCTGGTCAAATGTTTTTAGAATTTGCATCACTCCTATTTATTACATTAATGATGGGCTGGGTTGGGAAAACAACCCTTGCAGGTTATCATATAGTAATTACTATTGTAGGAACAACCTTCTTAATAGCCTCTGGTCTTTCAAGCGCCACAACCGTTCTTATTAGTCACGAGTTTGGTAGAAATAATATTGGAGAAATAAAGAAGTATTTTAAATCAGGCTACCATTTAACATTATTTACTATGACCATCTTTGGTTTATTATTGATATTTTTAGGAAAACCTATTGCAAGTATTTTTTCTCCCGACCAAGAAGTTGTTGAGATAGCAACCATCTTCTTTATAGTTGCTGGCTTCTTCCAATTAATTGATGGCTCACAAGTCTTATTTCTTGGTGCTTTAAGGGGTATTAATGATGTTGCTAAACCTATGAAATACGCCTTTATTTCCTATACCCTTATTGCTATTCCTTTTGCATATATTTGTGGATTTGTTTTAAATCTTGGGTCATGGAGCATATTCGCAGGCTTCTCTGCAGGACTACTAACCGCTGCAATTCTCTATTATAATAGATTTAGATTAAAAATAAAAGAATTAAGTCAAGGACAAACTAATTAGACTCTTTTTTTCGTTATTTCACAAATATAATAATAACTATTTGCAAAAATAAACTTATCTTTGCTTATTGTTAAAACAAATAACTTATGAAAATACAATTTTTAGGAGCAGCAAAAGAAGTTACTGGTAGCAAACACTTAATAACTACTAATTCTGGAAAGAAAATATTACTCGATTGCGGTATGTTTCAAGGTAAAGGCTTAGAAACAGACTCAATGAATAGAGACCTTGGCTTCGAACCATCGGAAATAGATTTTCTTCTTTTATCCCATCCTCATATCGACCACTCAGGGCTTATTCCATATATTGTTAAACTTGGCTTTAGAGGAACAGTTTTTTGCACCCCAGCAACAAGAGACCTTTGCTCAATTATGCTTGCAGATAGTGGAAAAATACAAGAATATGATGTATACACATTTAATAAAAAAAGAGCTCGTCAGGGATTAGAACCAATTGCACCAATCTACAGTATGCAAGATGCTCAAGATGCAATGCAGTATTTTATTTCAATTCCATACGAAAAAGAGTTCTCTATAGATCGAGATATTTCAATCAAATTTACTGATAATGGACATATACTAGGAAGTGCAACCACTAACATCACAATTAATGAAGAAGGAAAAGATGTTAAGATAGCATTTACAGGAGATATTGGCAGATACTCAAAACGTATATTAAGGAACCCTCAACCTTTTCCCCAAGCTGATTATATAATTATGGAGTCAACCTATGGCGACAGACTTCATGACCCTGTTGACTTATCAGAACAAAAGCTACTTTCTGCAGTTATCGACACTTGTTGCAAGAAAAAAGGCAAGCTAATAATCCCTTCCTTTGCAATTGGAAGAGCTCAAGAAATTATACATGCCTTAGACAAACTCGAAAAAAGTGGTCTGCTACCCGATATTGATGTTTATGTTGATAGTCCCTTAAGCTTAAATGCTACAAATATTATGCGACTACATACAGAATGTTTTAATGAAGATATGAAAGAATATATGAAGACTGATAATGATCCATTCGGATTTGACCGTCTTCATTATATTAGATCTACAGAAGAATCGAAGAGCCTTAACACAATTCGAAGACCAATGATAATTATATCTGCATCAGGGATGATGGAAGCAGGAAGAGTTAAACACCATATTGCAAATAATATTTCAGATAAAAAAACTACAATTCTTGGAGTTGGATATTGTGCACCACGAACCTTAGGAGCAAAAATACTTAGGGGAGATAAAGTTGTTTCAATCTTTGGAACTCAACACCATGTTAAGGCAGAAATTAGAAGAATTGATTCCTATTCAGCACATGCCGACTATATGGAACTTCTACAATTTTTGGGATGTCAAGACCAAAAGAAAATTAAAAACATATTCCTTGTTCACGGAGAAGAGCAAACCCAAATCAATTTTGCTGGTACCCTAAAAGAAAAAGGATACGAAAATGTTTATATCCCTTCTAAAAGCGAATCAGTTACTATATAACAAATATCATATATGCTAAAGGCCATAATCCTTTTTCTAAACCTTTTTTTCTTTTCCCTTATTGGATTAGCTCAAGAGAAAGAAAGGTTTATGGACTTTAGCTTTATAACTTCACAGCATTCTATAATAGAAAACAAGGAAAAGCAGAGCCTTTATAATATAGAAACAGATTATACTCTACTCTATTTCTACAACCCAGAATGTGAGAACTGCGATAAGATTAAGAAGAAACTTATAAAAAACAAAAGCTTAAATAAACTAATTAAGGAAAATAAGATAACCCTACTAGCAGTAGTTCCTGATGTTGAAAAGGAATATTGGTTAGACAACCTAGGTTGTGTACCCAATAACTGGATAAACGCTTGGAACAAAAACGATGAAAAAATTATCTCTACCTACCTCCATACCGTACCAACTTTTTTTATACTTGATAGAGAAAAGAATATAATTCAAAGACCAAACGAAAGAGAAGTCCTTAAATGGATAAAAACTATAGGAAAATGAAACTAATAATTATAAACGGACCCAACCTTAATCTATTAGAAATAAGAGAAAAGGATATATACGGAGGAATTTCTTTTGAGGATTATTTTCAAGACCTAATAAAAGACTTCCCACAAATCGAATTAGAGTATTACCAATCCAATATTGAAGGAGAAATCATAAACAAACTCCACGAAATAGGCTTTAAATATAATGGAATAATTCTTAACGCCGGTGGCTACACACATAGTTCAGTGTCGATAGCCGATGCAGTCAAAAGCATAGAGGCTCCTGTTATTGAAGTCCATATCTCCAATATACTTAGCAGAGAACCCTTCCGCCACACAAGTTTAATTGCACCAAACTGCCAAGG
This sequence comes from Bacteroidales bacterium, assembly GCA_023227645.1. Lineage (GTDB taxonomy): Bacteria > Bacteroidota > Bacteroidia > Bacteroidales > P3 > UBA10566. The sequence goes on from JALNVJ010000074.1 coordinate 7,075, forward strand.
TTCAATATTTGGATTTGGACTAAAAGGCTATGCCCTAGCAATAAA
>JALNVJ010000075.1 GCA_023227645.1 Bacteroidales bacterium
CAACTGAAACTCCAGCAGTTACTCCAGTACAATAATTTAATTCCAGATTATTCTAGATATTAAGCTATTAAAATAGCAGTCCCAAAAAATCCTGAGACTGCTTTTTTTATGCCCTTTTGTTTTTTATTTCTATTTAGCAATAATCAAATAATAGTTTTTCTTTCCTTTTTGAACTAAGATATACTTTCCATTTAGTAGGTCGGTTTCACTACAGATATAGTCTTCATTAACCTTTGTTTTATTTATTGAAAGTGCATTTTCTTTTATTGTTCTTTTTGCTTCGTTTTTTGATGCCAAGAGATTTGTTTTCCCTGCAATTAGTTCAACAATGTTTATCCCTTCATCAAATTCTTTCTTTTCAATATCAAACATAGGAACTCCATCGAAAATGGATAGTAAGGTTTTCTCATCCAGTTTTTTTAGTGTTTGGGTTGTTCCTTTGCCAAAAAGTATTTCCGATGCTTCTATTGCTGAGTTAAATTCATTTTCTCCATGAACCCTTATTGTTAGGTCTTTTGCTAGAATTTTTTGTAGTGTTCTTAAATGAGGAGCTTCGTTATGCTGTTTTTCTAGGTCTTGAATTTCTTCTTTTGAAAAGAGGGTGAAAATCTTAATGAATTTCTTTGCATCTTCATCCGAACAGTTTAACCAAAATTGATAGAAAGCATAGGGTGTGGTTTTTTCAGGATCTAGCCATATATTGCCTTTTTCTGTTTTGCCAAATTTCCCGCCATCTGCCTTTGTTATTAGTGGACATGTTAGTGCAAAAGCTTCTCCTTGTAGCATCCTACGAATTAGTTCTGTTCCTGTGGTTATGTTGCCCCATTGGTCGGATCCTCCCATTTGTAGACGACAATTATAGCTTTCGTATAGGTGTTTGAAATCGTATCCTTGTAGTAATTGGTATGAAAATTCGGTAAATGATAGTCCTGTTTCTAAACGTTTTTTCACAGAATCTTTAGCCATCATATAGTTGACCGTAATATGTTTTCCAATATCTCTAATAAAATCTAAAAATGTCCAATCCTTGGTCCATGAATAGTTATTTAATATTTCAGCTATATTTTCGGAAGGGGTTTCGAAGTCAATAAATTTGGATAATTGTTTCTTAATGCAATCTTGGTTATGTTGTATTTCTTCAATAGATAACAAGGTTCTTTCATCGCTTTTAAATGAAGGGTCGCCAATCATTCCTGTTGCTCCTCCCAAAACAACAAGGGGACGGTGTCCGCATCGTTGTAGGTGAGTTAGCATCATCACTCCAACCAAATGACCAATATGTAGGGAGTCTGCTGTTGGGTCTATTCCAACATAGGCAGTTGTCATTTCTTTCATCAGTTGTTCTTCAGTTCCTGGCATCACGGTGTGAATCATTCCTCTCCAACGCAATTCTTCTACGAAATTCTTCATATTATCTTCTTGATTATTATAATTATCTACTTGTTTTTATATTATTTTGTAATTCTTATACTCTCCAATCCTCCATCCGGTTAGGTCTTCAATATTATGTAGTATCTTTGTTTTTAATCCAAAGTCTTTTTTTGTTGGGTCAAAATCAAATTTCCAATTCACTCTTTCTATTCTATCTTTCATCACTTCTGGATGTGTGCCGTCAAATAGCTTTAATGAATCTATAACGCTATAATCAAATTTATCGTTTTGAGCGATATTCTTTTCTATCCATTTTTGGTCATGCCATAGGGTGTTGAAGTATTTGATTTTGTCTTGTTGTACTGAAGGTGGTTTTACCCATCCGTAATGGTAGATATGGGCATCAATTGGTTTCACTCTAAGCTTACGATCATCTATTCTAAATCCTTGTGCATCCCTATATGATGAGCAGTTTTTGAGAGGTCTAATAATTCTTATTTCTTTCCTATACCATCTTCTTGAGTCTCCTACATAATCGTAGGATCCATAGAAATGTGTGTAGTTGAAAAGGAGTCCTTCAACAGATTTGTTATCCTTCCATTTCTCCATTGATTCTCTAATATTGGATAGGTATTTCTGGTGAACAACTTCATCACCTTGTATGTAAAATGCCCAATCGCTATCTTCAGGAATACTATTTAACGCTTTATTGGTTTCGTCTGCCAAAACTCTTCCTCCTTGACGCAAATTTTCATTCCATTTGGTGTCAATAATCTTAATTTTATTGGATTGAATTGAAAGGATTAGATCTTTTGTTTGGTCGTCAGATTCTCCTACAGCAATAATAAACTCATCACAAATGGGTAAAATTGAAGTTATTGCTTCAATAATTGGATAGTCAAATTTAATTGCATTTCTAATAAATGAAAAACCTACAACTTTCATAAATGGAGTAACTTATTATATTGTTTTTTCTCAACTAATAATAATAAAAAAAGGAGAGTATATTACTTACTCTCCTTTTGCTCCCCCTCTAGGACTTGAACCTAGGACCCCATGATTAACAGTCATGTGCTCTAACCAACTGAGCTAAGGAGGAATGTTGTCTTAGCCTTTAAAAGCGTTGCAAAGATATAATCATTTGAGGAACTAGCAAATTTTTTTTCATTTTTTTTTGTTATTTTTTTTCACTTTGCTGATTTACAATCTAAAAAAAATAATATAATTCTTTTGATTAAAATTATTATTAGAGAATATTCTTGAAATAGATTGTTATTATTTCATTTTTTTCTGTATATTTGCAAGTTGTAAAAGGTGTTTAGTTAATATAATTTTCTTTTGAATATGAGAAAGTATTTTTTAATAATAGTTTTTGTTTTTAGTATAGGTTTTGTATCCACATCGTATGCTCAGCCTGTAATTAACATGGTTTCTGCTTCCGATACAATTACCTATTGGGGTGCACGAATGATTGCAAATGTTACAACCAAAGGTGGTTGGACCGTGAATTCTTATGGTTTTATATACGATACTTTACCAATGCCAACAAGGGCTACAGGTGCCAAAATTCTTAGAGTAGGCACAACCAATTGTCCTGAAAATGCTACCTATATTGGAACAGTTAATTTGGCTTCTACCTATATGGCATCTGATAAAACATATTATATCAGAGCTTATGTGGCTAAAACCTCTGGAGGCAATGATACAGTTTTTTCCGATCAAATGACTGTAACGACCCTTTCTCCTGAACCACCTATTTGTTTAATGGATTCAATTTATGATATTGGTCTAACATCTGCCAAATTTGCTGGAGTAGCTTCCGAAAAGAAAGATGCTTATACGATATATTCAAAAGGTTTTCTCTACTCTTATCTTGAGTATAACCCAACTCATCAGAATGCAATAAATATTTCATTAGGAGGAGTAGGATCAACATTTCCTTCACCATATTTTTCCACTCAAAACAATTTAATTTCGGGAAATAGATATTATGTAAGAACTTATTTGATATATAAATTCCTCAACAAATCATCCAACGATACAATTTATTCCGACACTGTTAGTTTTAAAACTCTACATCCTTGTGGTTCTCTTCCAACAAATGTAAGTATCGACTCCCTAACTCAATCAACTGCTCGACTTACTTTCACTCCTGGCTTAGCTCAAACTAAATGGGAGGTTGATTATGGTTTTGCAGGACACTTAATTGGAACGGGTACAACCCTGATTACAACAAACGATACAGTTGATATTGCAGGGCTTATTGGCGGGGTGTCTTATACAATTTATGTTAGGGCAGTTTGTAATGATAGTATTTATGGAGAATGGACATCCGATTATACATTTACAACCGTGCCTCCGCTTTGTGCTCCGGTAACCAATATTAGTGTTTCTAATTTCACTCATTCTTCTGCTGATATATCTTGGATGCCAGGATCAATGTTGCAAACTAAATGGGAGGTTTTGTATGCCAAATCAAACGAAGCGTTTCCAAGTACCGGATTTATAAAAGAAGGACTCCCTATTTTTAATCCAATTGGATTAACTGCAAGAACAGAATATAAACTCCAAATAAGGTCAATATGTCCTGAACATACAAGTGATTGGTCGGCTATATACTATTTTAATACCCTGCCTCAAGGTCTTTGTGATGATATTCAGGATATTGTAGAGAAAGTAATAGTATATCCAAATCCAACCAATGGTACAATTAATTTTAAGGCCCAAGATAAACAATCAATTACTAAGGTAGAGATATACTCTTCTTTAGGGGAATTAATTTATTATTCAGATAATCTTCCAGATAGTTTTACGTTAAACAATCAACAAAAAGGATTATATTTGGTTAAGATATATTCCAAAAATCATGTTCAAGTAGAAAAAGTAGTATTAAACTAAAAAAAAATAACTAATACATGTTAGCAAACATTTTATTACAAATCCAAGAAGGAGCAGCAAGTGTTGCAGTTGAAACAGCTCAAGCGGTAGCGCCAACAGTTAAATCTTTTAGTATAATTGACCTTGCCTATAAGGGAGGTTGGATAATGATAGTTTTGGCTATACTTTCAATTGTTGCGGTTTATATATTCGTAGAAAGATATATTGCCCTTAACAAAGCTGCAAAGGAAGACAAGAACTTTATCAATAATATCAAATCATATATTCATAAAGGAGACCTTGAAGGTGCAAGAAACCTAACCAAAAACAACGATACTCCAATAGGTAGAATGTTAGATAAAGGATTAATAAGAATAGGAAGACCCCTTAACGACATTAATCAAGCAGTTGAAAATGTTGGAAAACTCGAAGTAGCAAAGCTTGAAAACGGAGTATCCCTTGTTGGAACAATTGCAGGACTTGGGCCAAGCATTGGTTTCCTAGGAACAGTAACCGGAATGGTAATTGCCTTTTTCGATATGGCAAATGCAGGAAACAACATCGATATTCAAATATTATCTTCAGGAATCTACCAAGCAATGGTAACAACAGTAGGAGGTCTAATAGTAGGGATTATTTGTAATTTTCTTTATAGCATACTTGTAAGCAAAATTAATAAAATAGTATTCCTTCTTGAAGCAAGAACAATGGAATTTATGGATTTGTTACACGAACCAGCTTAAACCCTGAATCAAAATGATTGAAACAAGAAATAAAATAGATCCTAATTTTAATGCATCATCAATGAGCGACTTGGTTTTTTTGTTGCTTATATTTTTTATGTTGACATCTACCCTTATAAGTCCTAATGCTATTAAAATATTATTACCAAAAAGTAGTTCAGGACAAACTATGGCAAAGCAAAACGTTACAGTTTCAATAGATACCGATAATCAATTCTTTGTTGAAAACCAACCAACACCAGAGGCGGAGCTCCAAGCTACTATATCTAACTATACAATAAATATTCAAGACGGAACAATCAAACTACACGCAGACAAAACCGTTCCAATACAATATGTGGTAAGGGTTATTGATGCGGTAAATAAAATTAACGCAGAAACAGGACAAAACCATAGAGTTATACTTGCAACTGAAGCTAATAAATAGAAATGGAATTAAAAGATAAAGATAATAAAAGAACCATCACAAGTTTAATAGTAACCCTATTATTTCATGGAGTTATTTTATTATTACTCTATTCCATGGGATTAAAATATCAAGATCCCCCTCCAAAAGAACTAGGTGTGGAAATGAATATTGGAGATCTACTTGATGATGGTAATGCTCTAATTGGTGATGCAGGAGGTAGCGATGCTCAAAGCTCTATACACGATGTTTCAAGTTCAGATGAGGATTTTATATCTCAAGATACAGAAGACAGTCCTATTGTGAGTAAGAAAACTGATGCACCTAAGAAAAATGTAGCAACACCTGAAGAAACTGTTAATCCAAATGCTCTATTTAGAAAGGGTAAGGTTAAAGGAAAAGATGGTGGAGGTGTTGGAGACGGAAAAGGTTCAGGAGTTGATAAGGGAGAAGGAACAGGTGGTGGAGGTACTGGTTATGATTTGTCAGGTTCTGGGACTTCATTTTCATTATTAGGAAGAGAATCAAAAAATTTAAGTTTGCCTCCTTCAAAAACCGACGAAGTTGGTTCTATTGTTGTAACAATTTGGGTTAATCCAGAAGGTAAAGTTACAAGGGCTGTTGCTGGAGCTAGAGGAACAACAATTGATAATCGATCCCTTTGGCGTAATTGTGAAAATGCAGCCAGCCGTTCTAGTTTTTCTGAAAACCCAAATGCTGCATTTGAGCAAAAAGGAACAATTACATATAAGTTTAGAAGATAAAAAAAGTGAGAGTTTGTTTAAACCCTCACTTTTTGTTTTAGTTTTGCTGATAAAGATTATTCAACTTCTGCAAAATCTTCTTTACCTGCTCCACATAATGGGCATACCCAATCTTCAGGAAGGTCTTCAAAAGAAGTCCCAGGTTTAATTCCGCTTTCTGGATCACCTAATTCTGGATCATAGATATAACCACAAGGTTCGCATTCAAATTTTTTCATCTGTTTTTGTTTTTTAGTTATTTTGTTTGGCAAAGAAACAAACTTTTCTTGAAAACACCAACATTTTTATGAGAAAAAAAATAAAAAGCTCTAATTATTTGGTAGTTGAATTATTTTTTGTAATTTTGCACTCCTAAAAATATGGTAACGACTTTCGTGGTGTTGTTTTATCTTTGTTCTAAAAGGTAATAGGGTTGGACACAATTAGAGAGTGAATCTTAATGATAACCAAGTGGCTATGGTTTTTTAAGACGTTAATATTTGAGGGCTTAACTTACTTAAGTTTATTGATAATAGACAGTATTTTTCATTAAATATTGTATATTTCAGATTTTAGTAATACCTTTGCAACCCGAATTTTAGCAAAGAAAAATAAAAAAAAGATATATATTAATTTTAAATTAAGGTATGCCAACAATTCAACAATTAGTTCGTAAAGGACGTACTGATATCAACTACAAGAGTAAATCTCCTGCATTAGATTCATGTCCTCAACGTCGTGGTGTTTGTACCAGAGTTTACACTACAACTCCAAAAAAACCAAATTCTGCAATGAGAAAAGTTGCAAGAGTTCGTTTGACGAATCAAAAAGAAGTGAATGCTTATATCCCAGGTGAAGGACATAACTTACAAGAACA
>JALNVJ010000076.1 GCA_023227645.1 Bacteroidales bacterium
AAATCACGATAGACAAATATACCTCCACTATAGCCTGCCTTATAAAAGCCAGACATATTATCCCCATCGACTTGAGTTGCCAAAACTCCTGATAATATTCCTGCCTTAAATTCCTGAGAAAATGCTCCATAACTAAAAAATATCAGGAATAAAAAAAATGCAATATACTTCTTCATAGAAATTGATTTACTTATTTGATTGATGATACAAAGTAAATAATAATAATTCGATAATCAAAAGAATATCAAAGATATTTCATAATAATCATACATTAGTTCCTTATTAATCGACTTTCTTGGGGCAAATCTATGACATAATCTCAGTATTATCTCTACCTCTTAGGGATTAATTTTCTAAATATTTATTAATCATCCACTCAAAGAGTGTAAAATTATTAGATTATATGTATTATTTTTGTATCTTTGCTAATATAATTTGCCATAAAAAATGAAGAAAGAAATTATAAATCAAGATAGTAAGAGCAGTTCTCAAATCACAGAGCAATTTATATCTTTAAAAAGATTATTAGCAAGTAAAAATAAGAATTTACTAAAAGTTATTCCTAAGCCTCTTCTAAAATGGTTTGAAAAAATTATTCATCTTGATAGGATAAACCGAACTATTTATGATTATCGCGAGCATAAGGGTGTAGGCTTTGCAACTTGTGTCTTAGAAGATATTAAGGTTGATGTGGAAGTTGTAAACCCTCAATATATCCCTAAAGAGGGAAGGCCACTAATTATTAGCAACCATCCCCTTGGAGGAATTGATGGCATGGCCTTAATTTCTGAAGTTGGAAAGTTCCGCTCCGATATTGTTTTCCCTGTTAATGATATTCTTTGTAAGCTGCCTGGTCTTAAGGAAGTTTTTATTCCTGTTAATAAATATGGACGTAATAACGATAATCATTTAGCTCTTGAAAATGCTTTTGCTAGTGATAGTTGCATGATGTTCTTCCCTGCAGGCATGGTTTCCAGAAAGCAGAATAATATTATCAGAGATTTAGACTGGAAGAAGACTTTTATAAAGAAAGCAATTGAATATAATCGTGATATTATACCGGTTTATACTGATGCAAAGAATTCTAATTTCTTTTATAGGTTTGCAAATATTAGGAAGAAATTAGGACTTAAATTTAATATTGAACTAATCTTCCTACCTGACGAAATGTTTAAGCAAAAGGGAAAGAAGATAAGACTTATATTTGGCAAACCCATCCCAATTGAAACTTTTGACAAGACCTTTACCCAAAAACAATGGGCTGATATTTTAAAACAATATGTTTACACCTTAGCAACAGATCCTAAGGCAGAATTTAAAGTTGAAAACTATACCTAAAAACCAATAGAAAATGGATGTATCTTATGTTATCCCACCCGTGGACAAAGCGCTAATTAAGGAAGAACTTACTAAAGATATTTTCTTTCGCAAAACAAATAATGGTTCAAGAGAGATTTATATCACAACAGCACATAAATCTCCAAACATTATGCGAGAGATAGGCCGTTTGAGAGAAATTAGCTTTGGTGCAGAAGGAGGCGGTAGTGGGAAAGATTGCGATATTGACGAGTTTGATATTGCTCCTGAACCACATTGCTATAAACAATTATTTATTTGGGACCCTAATGATGAAGAGATTATTGGAGGATATAGGTATATATTAGGAAATAATATATATGTTGAATCGAATGGGAGCCTATTAAGTGCAACCGCTGGCTTATTCTATTTTACCGATTACTTTAAAGAGAATTTCTTAGCAAGCACCCTTGAACTTGGACGTTCTTTTGTTCGTCCCGACTACCAACCAACACATAGCCTTAGAAAGGGAATGTTTTCTTTAGATAATTTATGGGATGGATTGGGTGCAATGGCAAAGACCCACCCTGAAATAAAGTATTTCTTTGGCAAAATAACAATGTACCCTTCCCTAGATATTAAGGCAAGAGATTATATATTATATTTCTACAAGAAACACTTCCCCGACAATGAGGGTATGGTTTATCCTAAACAAGCAATTGAAATTCAAACAGACTATAACGAACTGGTTAAACTCTTTAATGGAAGGAGCTATAAAGAAGACTATCAAATCTTGGTTAAAGCGATTAGAGATAGAGGAGAGCATCTCCCACCACTCGTTAATGCCTATATGAATTTATCTTCAACAATGAGATCATTTGGAACCTCAGTAAACACCCATTTTAGTGATGTTGAGGAAACTGGTATTTTGGTTACCATCGACGATATCTATCCAGATAAGAGGAAGAGATATATGCAATACTAATTTAAAAGAAAATAACTTGTTATGCAAATTAAAACAGCTGAGTTTATAGTAAGTAACTCCGATCACAAACTTTGTCCCGAGCCAACAAAGGCAGAAATAGCTTTTATTGGAAGGAGCAATGTTGGTAAGAGTTCCCTTATTAATATGCTCACAAATAAAAAGAATCTTGCTAAAACAAGTTCTGCCCCTGGAAAGACCCAACTTATTAATCATTTTGAAATAAATGGACAATGGTATCTGGTTGACCTTCCTGGTTATGGATACGCAATAACATCCAAAAAGAATAGGGCTCTATGGGGTAAGATGATTACAAATTATATTACCAGAAGAGAAAGCCTTATTTCAATATTTGTTCTTATCGATTCAAGAATTTCACCACAGAAGATTGACTTAGAATTTCTTAATTTCTTAGGAGAAAATCAAATACCTTTTTCAATTGTCTTTACAAAGATTGATAAGCAAACTCCAAGAATAACTAAGAAAAATATAGAAGAATTTATTCAAGCCCTACAAAAAGATTGGGTTGAACTTCCTCAATACTTTACTTCTTCAGCAATTAATAAAACAGGTAGAGAAGAGATACTCTCAGAAATAGAACATCTAATAACATATTTCAAACCAGATGAAAAGGAATAGACTACGATGAAAAGACTTATGATTGTTACAGGAGGGGGCGATTGTCCAGGCTTAAATGCTGTTATAAGAGCCATTGTTAAGAGAGCCTCACAAGAAAAAGGGTGGGAAGTTATTGGGTGCATAGAATCTTTTAATGGAGTGCTGAAAGAACCAACAGAAATTGTGGTCCTAGACCAAGCAAGTGTATCAGGAATAATAGTTAAGGGTGGAACAATTATAGGAACAACCAATAAGGGAGGTCCTTTTGCTTGGCCAATTAAAAATAATGACCAAACATGGAGCTATGTTGATAGGTCGGATGAGATGATAAGGAAATTACAAATACTTGGTATTGATGCAGTAATAAGTATTGGAGGAGATGGTTCTCAAAGAATTTCAGAGGCATTATTTAGAAAAGGATTAAATATTATTGGAGTTCCTAAGACAATAGACAATGACCTTTCGGCAACTGACTTCACCTTTGGATTTCAAACAGCAGTTCAAACCGTTACCGAAGCAATTGATAAACTTGTAACAACTGCATCAAGTCATAACCGTGTTTTTATTATGGAGGTTATGGGAAGAGATGCTGGCTGGATAGCTCTTCATAGTGCTATTGCAGGTGGTGCAGATGTTTGTATTATCCCAGAAATGCCCTATAATATCGAAAAAATTAAAGATAAGATAGACTCAAGATATAAGAACGGAAAAGGCTTTTGTATAATTATTGTTGCCGAGGGTGCTCATTCAGCAAGTAAAGGCAAGATATACAAAACATCATCGGAGGTAGGATATAATAATGAAAGCCTTGGTGGAATAGGGAATATACTTATGCAGGAACTTAAGGATGCAGGAGTTGAACACGATATTAGACTAAGTGTTTTAGGACATATTCAAAGGGGAGGAACACCAATAGCCTATGACAGAATATTAGCTTCAGAATTTGGAGTTAAGGCTTTTGAACTTGTTTTGGAAGGTAAGTTTGGTGAAATGGTTGCTTATCGTCATCCCGAAATAGTTAGCGTTAGTCTAGATAAAGCTATTAGTAAACCTCATCTTGTTAGCCCTAACTCACGAATGATTAAAACAGCAAAAGGATTAGATATTGAATTTGGAAATTAATATATAATTAGATAATATTACAGATAATAACAAGAAGAAGATGAAGAAGATTAAAAGCGCATTAATTTCAGTATTTTATAAAGATGGTCTTGAAGAAATAGTAAGAGAATTGGATAAATTGGGTATTACTATTTATTCAACCGGAGGAACATATAGTTTTATTGAGGGCTTAGGAATAAAACCTATTTCAGTTGAATCCCTAACTGGTTACCCTTCTATTCTTGGAGGAAGAGTAAAGACCCTTCACCCACAGGTTATGGGAGGAATTCTTAACCGTAGAGATAACGATCAGGATAAGAAAGAGATTGCAGAATACGGAATACCAGAGATAGATTTAGTTATTGTTGACCTATATCCTTTTGAAAAGACAGTTCAATCAGATGCTAAGGAAGAAGATATTATTGAAAAGATAGATATTGGAGGCATTTCCCTAATTAGAGCCTGTGCAAAGAATTTCAAAGAAGTGGTAATTGTTCCATCGGTTGACTATTATACTGAATTCTTAGATATCCTTAAGACTAATCAAGGAAGTACAGATATAAATACAAGGAGGAGATTTGCAACCTATTCCTTTGAAGTTTCATCTCATTACGATACTGCAATATTTAATTATTTCAATAAAGAGACCCAAATACCTAGTTTCAAAAAGAGTTATTCCAATGCAAAGGTTCTACGTTATGGAGAAAACCCTCATCAAAAGGGGATATTCTTTGGCGATTTAGAAGCTTGCTTTGAACAATTTAATGGGAAGGAAATTTCATATAATAATATAGGAGATATAGATGCAGCTTGTTCTTTGATTGATGATTTTGAAGACACAACCTTTGCAATAATCAAACATAATAACGCATGTGGACTAGCAAGCAGAACCACTCTTAAACAAGCATACATTGACGCATTATCTGCAGACCCTCTATCAGCTTTCGGTGGTGTATTAGTAAGTAATAGAGCAATAGATACTGAAACAGCTGAGGAAATGAATAAGCTATTTATGGAAATATGTATAGCACCAGATTATAGCAAAGAAGCCTTAGATATATTAAAATCCAAGAAAAATAGAATAATATTAAAGCGTAAGCCAATTAATACTGAAGCAATCCAATTCCGCTCTGCCCTAAATGGTATAATGGTACAAGACAAAGATACTGTGGTAGAAAAAGCCGAGTCAATGGAAAGCGTTACTTCCACCCCATTAACTAAAGAAGACAAACAAGACCTTAGCTTTGCAAATAAGATAGTAAAACATACTAAATCCAATGCAATTGTACTGGCAAAGAACAATCAACTCTTAGCCTCAGGAACAGGACAAACCTCAAGAATTGACGCCCTTAATCAAGCAATTGCTAAGGCAAAGCATTTTGGATTCGACCTAAATGGTTCAGTTATGGCATCCGATGCATTCTTCCCATTCCCAGACTGTGTTGAGATAGCTCATATGGCAGGAATCAAGGCAGTTGTTCACCCAGGAGGAAGCATTAATGACAAAAAATCAATTGATTATTGTCAAGAAAACAATATGGCAATGACCCTAACAGGCTATCGTCATTTCAAACACTAATAAAAAAAATTAAATATAAAACAAGATGTAACTGTTTAATGTCATTTGCGTAAAAATTGCAAGTATCATTAAAAGAAACAAAAAAAAAGGACTGGAAAAATATTATGGGTTTATTTTCATTTTTAACAAGAGAAGTTGCAATTGATTTAGGTACTGCCAACTCAATAATTATCTATAATGATAAGGTTGTTGTTGATGAACCTTCTATTGTGGCAAAAGACAGAAGAACTAATAAAATTATTGCAATCGGTAAGAAAGCTATGCAAATGCATGGTAGAACCCACCAGAACATAGAGACAATAAGGCCTTTAAGAGATGGTGTTATTGCTGACTTCGAGACAGCAAACCAACTGATTAGAGAATTAATTAAGATGATTAATGTTAGGAAATCAATTTTTCCACCAGCATTAAAAATGGTTATCTGTATTCCCTCAGGTATAACCAACGTTGAAGAAAGAGCAGTTAGGGATGCTGCCGAACAAGCAGGAGCAAAAGAAGTGAAATTAATACACGAACCAATGGCAGCCGCAATTGGTATAGGTATTGATGTGTTGGAACCAGTAGGTAATATGATTGTTGATATTGGTGGAGGAACATCCGAAATAGCAGTAATAGCACTTGGAGGAATAGTTTGTAATAAATCAATCCGCATAGCAGGAGACGAATTCAATCAAGATATAATAGAATATATGCGTAAGCAACATAATATTAATATTGGAGAAAGAATGGCGGAACAAATAAAAATAGGCGTAGGAGCAGCAATTCCAGACCTTGACACCCCACCCGATGACTATGCCGTACAAGGAAGAGATGTACTAACAGGTATTCCAAAAGAAATACTAGTAAACTATAAAGAAATAGCCCACGCCCTCGACAAATCCATTGCCAAGATAGAAAGTGCAGTACTAGAAGCCCTAGCCCTAACCCCACCCGAACTAGCATCCGACATCTTCCATACAGGAATATACCTAGCAGGAGGAGGCTCACTACTAAGAGGATTAGACAAACGAATTTCAGCAAAAACCAAACTAACAGTTCACGTAGCAGACGACCCACTTAGAGCAGTAGCCCGAGGAACAGGCATAGCACTAAGAAACTACGATAAATTTACATTCTTAATAAAATAAGAAAAACCAAAACCCAATAATAACAAAGGGAATTGATACAAACATCAATTCCCTTTTCCTTTTTACCAAAAGATACTAAGGTTGATAACCCTTTGCCTCCAATAAACAAAAAAACTCCCTATCTCCAGAGCTCAAACTCCCTATCTCCAGACACAAGACTCATTATCTCCAGCTCTGATCTCCTTATTAATCGAAATATAGGCACACTAATAACTTAAGACCGTTGTAAAATCCAACGCACTCTTTAAATAAGTTTTTTTTATTAATCCAGTAAATCCTGATTCTGACTAAAAAAACGTAC
>JALNVJ010000077.1 GCA_023227645.1 Bacteroidales bacterium
ATCCAAACCATATTGCTTTCTAATCTAGCCATTTGAACTCCACCATAAGAAGTTAATGCTTTTTCAGCATCCTCTAAACCATTATCAACTCGGTCAAGACCTTGGAAGAAAATTGAAGCAAGAGGGCCGCGAGTGTTGCGACAAACATCTTTTGCTCCATCATAATTCCCAGCCTTAACTTTATCTTCAATTTGCAATAATAACTTATCTGCATTTGTTGTTGAAAGGTTAAGATAAAGAATACGTTCAATAACTAAAGCCAAACCTAAAATCAAAACAATTAAGATAGGAGTCATCCATGGCACTCCACCCTCAATGTATTTTGCTTTCAATACTTGATGGAATGATTGTGATTCAACAGCAGTTGCTTCATCACTTTCAGGAGCCACTGCGTCTGTTGCTGCAGTTTCTGTTGCAGATACAGTTGTTGTTTCTGCTGGTTTAGCTGCTTCGTTTTGTGCTAAAACAGCATTTGATAAACCTAAAGTCAATATGATAACTATTGACAAATAAGCACATACTTTTTTCATAGCTTTTAAATTGTGTTATTAATTTATTATAAAAATTCTCGTTTGAATTGTGCAAAAGTATTAAAGATATTTTATTTTACCAATTAATTCTATATTTTTTTTACTATCTCTTTGGTATTTTTTGAAACAAGAACCTTGTCTATACGTGCAATATCCATATCAACTATCTCAAAACAAAACATTTCCCAGTATATTTTATCTCCTTCTTTAGGTATTTTTCCTGTCAAATCTAAAATCAAACCGCTTAAAGTATTATAAGATAATTCTTGATACTTATCTTCTATTTCAAAATAGCTTAGAAAGTCAAAAAAAGGATATTGTCCGTCAACTAACCAAGAGTTTTCTTCACGCTTGATTAATTTATATTCATTATCTATCTCACCTATTTGATCGGCAGAACCAACTAATGATTCTAAAATATCATTCATTGTTACCATTCCAATAATAAGTCCAAACTCATCAATTATTAGAGCATAACTAATCTTGTTTTGTTTAAAGGCCTCTAAAGCATGGTACACACTCGAGCTTTCTGGAAGAAACTGAGGGTCTCCAACTATATCTCTAATTGTTCCTACCCTTTTATTAAACATATCCTTAAGGTAAACTACCCCAACAATATTGTCTAATGACTTGTCCGCAACAGGATATATATAATGTATACTTTTTTCTATCTTCTTAATAATTTCTTCATATCCATCATCAATATCTATCCATTCAAAATCTTTTCTATGAGTCATTAAAGAAGAGATATCTCTATCTCCTAAGCTAAAAACTCTTTCCACAATACCTTGCTCTACTTCTTGAATCTCTCCATCCTCCATACTTTCATTAATAATCTGCTTAATCTCATCTTCAGTTATTACAGAGTTTTCATTTTTTTTAATTCTAAAGACTTTAATTAATACATTGGTACTCCACGATAAAAGTAAAACAAAAGGATAAGTTAGTTTTGTTAAAAAATTCATAGGAGTAATAATAAAACTTGCAACCTTTTCAGGATTATTTAAACCAATTTTCTTTGGCAGTAATTCTCCTATCACAAGGGTTACATACGTTACAAGAACAACCACAATGGTATTGGAAACAAATATTGAAGAAACACCTAATCCTAAACTAGATAAAAATTTATCTAAAGGTGTTGAAAGAATTTTTCCTGAATACAAACCGATCACAAGACTAATTGCTGTTATTGCAATTTGGACAGTTGAAAGGAAATACTCTGGGTTTTCAGATGTTTTAAGGATTTTCTTCGCATTCTTATCTCCTTTCCTATTTAGGGATTCCAATTTAGACTTACGAGAAGAAACAACTGCTATCTCACTCATTGAGAATATGCCGTTGATAATAATTAGAACTAAAACAATAATTATTTCCACTTCTATTCTTGAATAATATTATCTATAAAGTTTTCTGTTTCAACTTTAGGTTGACTTTCCACTTCGTTTGCAGAATTGATATCTTTATTCTTCTTAGGAGAAAAAACAATTGACACAATTAATATTAAGACCCCAAATGTTATTGAAATATCAGCAATGTTAAATATCGCATTAAAGAAATGAAAAGGCTGACTTCCAAAAAAAGGCAACCAAGAAGGGAATGTTGAGTCAATTATTGGTAAATAGAACATATCAACCACTCGGCCATGAAGGAAAGTCCCATATCCACCTTGAAAAACTGTTGCACTATGGAAGAAACTACTATCTGAAAAAATCAAACCATAAAAAAGAGAGTCAATTATATTTCCAACGGCACCTGCAAAAATCAAAGCCATACTATAAATGGTAAGCTTAGATTCTTTTCTATCAATAAGCTTTTTGAAATAAACAAAGATAAGGATAGAAGCAATTATTCTGAATATTGAAAGAAATAACTTTCCCCAATCACCTCCAAAGGACATGCCAAAAGCCATGCCTTCATTTTCAATAAAATGAATCTTACACCAATCACCAATTAAGGATATTTCCTCTCCAAGAGTTAAATTTAACTTAATCCAAATCTTTAATATTTGATCTATGATAAGAATGGCGAAGATAAGAATCAGAGGTTTTCTCATTTATTTCTTTTCTGCTTAGATTCTTGATTTTTGGCATCAACAGTTAAGGTTGCATGAGGGACCAAGCGTAACCTCTCCTTAGGAATTAATTCCCCTGTAATGCGGCATATACCATAAGTTTTGCTATCAATTCGAACTAATGCAGCCTCTAAATCTTGAATAAATTTTTGTTGTCTTGAAGCCATATTAGCATTTTCTTCTTTAGATTGAACGCTACCTCCCTCTTCTAAAACCTTAAAAGTTGGAGACGTATCACCCAAATCATTTGCATTGTTTGAAAAAGCCTCTAACAGCATGTCAAGGTTTTTTCTTGCTTGAGTCAACTTTTCTTCAATGATCACCTTAAATTCATTTAATTCTTCATCAGAATATCTCCTTAATACTGTATTGTCATCGCTCATAACAAATATTTTTTTTAATTTAAACTAGTAATAATAACTAATTAATCGTGCAAAGATATATATTTATTTTTAAAATAACCATATCCATTAACTTTTAAACAATATATATTTTAAGCTTACTAATTATGAAAGATAGAATTAAAGAGATAGAAATCGTCTAATTAACAATTAATAAAACTAAGATAATTATTAGAATTGCTAGTATCTAATTTATTATTTGTACTTTTGTCAACTAATTTTTCTATTAAAGTGATGTTTTGTAATAAGTTTAAGTATAAGAATTTTTATTTAAAGGCCTTTGTTTTTAGTGTTTTGTTTTTAATTTTCAGTGTTTCATCTTTTGCTCAGGATAGGAAAAAACTGGAGGATGAAAAGGCTAAAATTGAAAGGGAGATTAATGCTATTAATGCTATCTTGAAAGAAACAAAGAACACCAAAAGGATGTCGGCATCTGAGCTATCAATCTTAAAAAAGAAAATAATTTCCCGACAAAACCTTATCAATAATATCTCCCGACAAATGAGTATTTTGAATGGAGAAATCACCAACACACAAAAATCTATTATTGAGCTTAGAAGTGAAATAGAAGTATTAAAGAAAGAATACGCAAAGATGCTTCGTTATGCTCAAAAGAATAGAAAAGCAACCGATAAAATCCTATTTATTTTCTCTTCAAAAGATTATCGTCAAGCTTATCAAAGATATGTTTTCTTTCGTCAATATGGCGATATGCAAAAAAATATGATGCACAATATTGAAAAGAAATACGACGAATTAGAGAAAAAAACTAGCGAACTCACAATAAAGAAAAGCAACCAAGAAAACCTCCTTCAACAAGAAGAAAAGAATAAAAAAGTTTTAACAAGTGAGCAATTGGTTAAGCAAAAAAATATAAAGCAACTAAGCAAAAAAGAGAAGCAACTTGCAAAACAAATTAAAGAAAAACAAGCTAAAAGGATTAAACTTCAAAAACAAATCGACCAAGCGATTGCTGCAGAAGTTAAAAGACAAACTAATATTGCTAAAAAAAGCGCAACCAAACCTACAACAAAACCTACATCTGTGGGAGAAGCAAAACAAAAATATGTAATGAGTGCTACCCCCGAGGAGGTTGAACTTTCAAATAGTTTTTCTACCAATAAAGGAAAGTTACCTTGGCCAACAGAACAAGGAGTTGTAACTAGCTCTTTCGGAACTCATGCTCACCCCGACATTAAAGGAATAATGATAGACAATAATGGAATAGATATCCGTACACCAAAGGGAGCTGTAATTAGAGCTGTTTTTGATGGAGTTGTTTCTAAAATATTCACTGGCCCCAATGGGCATCAAATAATTATAATCCGTCATGGAGAATACCTTACTGTTTACACTAACCTTAGCTCACTAAATGTTTCAAATGGCTCAAAAGTCTCTACCAAACAAAAGCTCGGAACCGTTTACACAAATAGCGATAATGTTTCTGAATTCAACTTCCAAATTTGGAAAGGCAACACTAAACAAAACCCATCCTCTTGGATTAGATAATTAAGAGTTAATAAATTATAGTTAAAATAAACGATTAAATAACACATGAGAAAAATAAAATTAATCCTCACAATTGCGATACTAGTATTTGCAAGCAATGTGTTCTCACAAGCAAAATGGAGCTTTAAGACTAATAAAATTAACGATTCTATTGTTGAATTGGAACTTAAGGTTAACCTTAATAAAGGTTGGCATATTTATTCCCAACATACAAAAGGAACAGAGCTTCCTATTGAATTTAGCTTTGAAAAAAGCAATTCTTATAAAAGAATAGGATTAGTTAGAGAGCCAAAGCCTATTTCTAATTACGATAAATACGCTAAAGATACTACTCGCCACTTTGAAAATGAAGTTAAATTTAGTCAAAGAATTAAAGTTATAAGCAAAAAAGACTTCATCATAAAAGGAGGAGTTAACTTCCAATTATGTGAAAAAGGAAGCTGTATTCCTCCTGAAGATATTCCGTTTAGCTTCAATATTAAAGGCAATCCTAAAACCACAATGATAAATGAAATTGTATCAGATGAAAAAGTTGCAGTATATGAAGAAACTCAAACACATAAAAATACAGAATCCACTACTCATACCTCAACAAGCATTAACTCAACTGATAATAAAGAGAAAAGTGATAACTCAATGCTAATGATTTTCCTTATTTCACTCGGTGCAGGGCTTCTTACCCTACTTACTCCTTGTGTATTCCCAATGGTGCCAATGACAATAAGTTTCTTTATTAAGGGAAATAAAAACAGAAAACAAGGACTTAAAGAAGCATATTTCTTTGGAGCATCTATCATTTTTATTTTTGCAGTCCTTGGTCTACTTCTTACACTTCTTTTAGGTAAAGACGCAATGTATATAATATCCACTCATTGGGTGCCAAACGTAATTTTCTTTGTAATATTTATGATATTTGCCTTCTCTTTCTTTGGACTATTCGAAATAACACTACCTGCATCTTGGATAAACAAATCAGATAAAGGGGCTGATAAAGGTGGATATATTGGAGCTTTCTTTATTGCCCTAACAACTGTTCTTGTTTCTTTCTCTTGCACAGGACCAATTCTTGGAGCTGCTCTAATGGGAATTGCATCAAGTTCAACAAATAGTTTAGTATTTTTCATCTCCATGATTGGCTTTGCAATTGGTTTTGCACTACCTTTTACTCTCCTTGCTATGTTTCCTCAAATCCTTTCAAAACTTAAGTCAGGCTCATGGCTAAATACCGTAAAGATTGTATTCGGTTTCTTAGAAGTTGCATTAGGGCTTAAATTCCTTTCAATGGCAGACCTAAGTGCAGAATGGAGACTATTAGATAGAGAAACATATTTGGTTCTTTGGATTGTAGTATTTACATTACTTGGTTTTTATCTACTTGGTAAACTCAAATTTAAAGGAGACTCCGAAATCAAACATATTAGTGTAGGACGATTATTCCTATCTATAATAACCTTCTCTTTTGCTCTTTATATGGTTCCAGGTCTTTGGGGCGCTCCACTTAAAGCAATCTCAGGCTATATCCCTCCAATGACAACACAAGACTTTAATATAGAACGCTCTATTATTGAAAATACCCCGCAAGGAATATCCCAAGTCTCAAGTGAAAATGCTCTACCTGCAGATAGAAAATTCGTGGATAGACTTCATTACCCTACTGGATTTGATGGCTTCTTCGACCTTCAAGAAGCAAAAGAATATGCAAAAAAAGTTGGGAAACCAATATTTGTTGACTTTACAGGAAAGACATGTGCAAATTGTAGAGAAATGGAATATTATGTTTGGGAAGACAAACAAGTTAAACAAATCCTAACACAAGACTATGTTATGGTAGCTCTTTATACAGATGCAAACAAAATTGATTTACCAGAAAGCGAATGGGTAACCCTTAAAAACGGAACAGTAGTTAAAACCCTTGGAAAGAAAAATCACAACTATCAAATTGAAACATTTAATGCTAATGCACAACCTCTATATGTTTTAATGGATGCTGAGGGCAACCTTCTTAACGAAACAAAAGGTTATGATAAAAATGTAGAAAACTTTATATCATTCTTAGAAAAAGGAAAAGAAAACTACAAAAAATAGATCGCAAAAAAGAATATCTAACTCAAAATCATAATAAATATAGCGAACATTTACATAATATAAGACCGTTGCAAGGTAAAAATTAGCATTAAAGACTAACAAACAGGTTGTTAAATCATTTTTTTTGCTTATCTTTGCACTATAAATATGATGGGACTCACAATTTTGCAGATATTGCAGCAGATAAAAGAAAAGTCAAAGAAGTATTCTTCAATCAAATTAATTCAATAATAAATTTAGAGAGGACTTCTTCAAAAATAAGTTAAGGAAAAATTATTAGTAAGCTTTTTGATCAGAATCAGGATTTTCATGATTACCACGAAGGGGTGAAAGGTTTGTAGGAAAATAGATTTAATCTAATTGAATTTATATTAAGGAAAAAAACTTTTTTATTAAGGAAAAA
>JALNVJ010000078.1 GCA_023227645.1 Bacteroidales bacterium
ACATTATGTTTAGTTTTATCATATCTATTTTATTGTATTATATTCATCTGAGCGGTTATTACTACTCATCAAAAAATTATACGTTTGAAATTTAGTCATTCTTGGTTGGAGAATATATGATTAATATCAGATAATATGTACTTAAACTATGAAATCCATAGATATAAGAATCCAAATATAGGTATTAGTTTTTTATAAAGATAATCCAATCCCAATCTTCTGGGTTACCCATTCCTACGCTTGGAGTGTAAAGGAATAGTTTTATTGTAGCATTTGGATTTGATTCTAGATATTCCCTCACTTTTACCAAGCCTTGTACTGATGCCCATATTTGAGAGTAATCGTATTCTGTTTCGTTTGGGTTAAAAACGTTTTCATAGCCTGCACTTGGAAAAACAATGTCATTTGTAAGTACGTGTTGAAATTGATCGGCTGGTAATATATTCTGTGGTATTGAAATTTCTCCCCTACCCATCCAAATAATTGATCCATCAAAGATGGTTTTATTTACTTCCTGATATATTAGTTTTATATTTCCAAAATCACCAGGTGCATTATATTGGGTTGTGATTGTAAAGGAATGATTTGGGACAGAGTATACTGTTTCTGTCCCTCCTTCAAATTCATTTGATAGATAGTCAACCTTAAGCATTAATAATTTGGAATCTGCATACTCTTCATTTCTCTCACAAGATGAAAATAATAAAGAGCTTAGACAAACAACTATTAGAATTGCAATAGGTTTGAATATTAAATTTATTTGTTTCATAATCTTTTTTGTTTTTTATTGATTTAATTACTAAAGCAGAATGGTACATTCAAAATAGAAAAAAGTTTATTGCTTTGCGAATTCTTCGTAGAAATATGTTATTGTTTCTATTCCATTATAGAATTGTTCTAGTGGGTAATTTTCATTTGGGGAATGGATTGCATCTGTTGATAGTCCAAAGCCCATTAGTATTGATTTTACTCCTAATATTCTTTCAAAGCCTGCTACAATTGGTATTGAACCACCACTTCTTGTTGGCACTGGTCTCTTTCCATAGGTTCTTTCATAAGCTTTATCCGCTGCCTTATATGCTGGCATATCAATTGGTGACACATAAGCATATCCTCCATGAAGAGGCGTTACTTCAACCTTAACGCAGTTTGGTGCTATGCTTTCAAAATGTTTTTGAAAACGCTCTGTTATTATATTATAGTCTTGGTCTGGAACAAGGCGAAATGATATCTTAGCATGTGCTGATGATGGAATAACTGTTTTTGCTCCTTCACCTTGGTATCCTCCCCATATTCCACATACGTCTAATGATGGTCGTATTCCTGTTCTTTCTATTGTTGAATATCCCTTTTCTCCATAAAGCTCTTGAATATCTAATTCTTTCTTATACACTTCTTCATTATATGGAGCCTTTGCCATTAATTCTCTTTCCTTATCTGATACAAAAACAACTTCATCATAGAATCCAGGTACTGTGATATGATTATTCTCATCACTTAGTTTGGTTATCATTTCACAAAGTATATTAATTGGATTAGCAACTGCCCCTCCGTAAAGCCCAGAATGCAGGTCTCTGTTTGGTCCTGTTACCTTAACTTCAACATATCCTAGCCCTCTTAGCCCTGTTGTGATTGAAGGAGTATCGGCTGATATCATTCCTGTGTCAGAAACAAGGATAATATCTGCTTGAAGAAGTTCTTTATGCTCTTCACAGAAAGGATAAAGAGATGGTGAGCCTATTTCTTCTTCACCCTCAAGCATAAACTTAACATTGCAAGGTAATTGGTTAGTTTTTACTAAATATTCGAAAGCTTTTGCGTGCATAAAAGATTGTCCCTTATCATCATCAGCTCCTCTTGCCCAAATCTTACCATCTTTTATAACTGGTTCAAATGGTTTTGTATTCCATAACTCTAATGGGTCAACTGGCATAACATCATAATGACCATATATCATTATAGTTTTAAGCTTAGGATCTATTATCTTTTCTGCATAAACAACTGGATTTCCTTGTGAAGGCATTACCTCGCACTTATCTGCACCTGCTTCAAGTATAAATTTCTTCCATTGCTCTGCACAACGTATCATATCATCTTTATGTGCTTCTATTGAAGAAATTGAAGGGATTTTTATTAGTTCAAAAAGTTCTTCTAGAAACCTATCTTTATTCGTTTCGATGTAGTTTTTAATATTATTCATCTTCTGTTTTAAATTATTTATTTTTATTCTGATTCTTCTTCATAGTACTCAGGGATAACTAAATCATCCTGAGAAAGCACTGGAAAGTTAATGTAATCTCTTATTATTGCCGCACTTGGGTATAATACTTTTAGGTGCATATACAATCCATAGGCATCTAATTTCGAAGAGTAGTCTCCACATTTTACTGTAAAGTTTGGTTCTTCAAAAAACACATAAGCTCTTAAATCGGGGAAAGCAGTTGCTATTTCATCTCTTAAATCAAAAGCATTTTGCTTTGATCCAGCTCCAGTAAATACTCCTATCTTGATTCTGTATCCAGGCGAAGATCTAGCAATTTCATTAAATGTTATATGTTGTTCTAATATTGTTTGTAATCGTCCATCTGCAATAACTTCAACTTGAGCCATTGATGAGATTGCCAACATTGATAGGATGGAGAATATTATAAATTTTTTCATTCTTAATAGATAGACTTTATTTTGCTGCTCCGTGAAGCTGAACAGCTGGAACAATTAAAATTGGTAATGGTGAAAGGTTAATCATTTGTTGGGAATATGGCCCTAAGAAAAGCATATTTGAGATTGTTTTTTCTTGTTCTGTCATAACAACAATTAAGTCGGCATTCATATTCTTTGCATATTCAATTGTAGATGTTGTATTATTTTCTGCATCTACATAATCTACGGTATGCGGTAAGGAATGTTTGGTTAAAAATGTTTCAACACTCTTAACATAACCTACAACCTCATTTCTTACTGTTTTAACTTTTGTTGTTTGAACTCCAAGAACACAGATATGCGATTGAGGGAACATCTTTGCAAACTCAATTGTCCAAGGCACCTTTTGTCTGGTGTCTCTTGAGGAATCGATTGGTAGAACAATTTTCTCAAGATGCTTATCAAAATTAAATGTTTCTCTAACTATTAAAACTGGAGTCTCGCATTCGGTTACTATTTTGAAAGTATTTTGTCCAGCATATTTTTCATCAAAACCTCCTCTTCCGTGAGCCCCAATAACAATTAGATCAGGTTTTTCAGTTTTAGCTAAATTTGCTATGCCTTGGTAAACTTTACCAGTGCAAATTATATATGAAATTTTCTTTCCATTAAGTTTTGGAGTATATGCTATGGAAATATCTTGAAGTTGTTTTTGTGCGTCTGCTCTATCTAGTTCCTTGGTTTCAACCCAAGCCAATAAAATATCCGCCCCTGTTCTATTTGCTATATCGACTGCAAGTTTTAATGCTATCATTGATGAGTTAGAAAAATCTATTCCAACTATAATCTGAGACATCATAATATTTAAGTTTTAAATTAATAATCAAAATTATTGCCTGCTTAAATTAGAAAATTATTACTTTTGCAGATATAATTAACCTAATTAATATTTGGCAAATATAAGTATTGTTGTCATTAAATGCAAATTATTTACTAATTATTTAATATGAACGAAAATTTAGATCCGAATTCGGAAAGATTAAATAACAATGAAAAAGACTTTGAAAGAGCTCTAAGACCTTTACGCTTTGATAGTTTCGTAGGACAACCTCAGATTATTGAGAACTTAAAAATATTTGTTCAAGCAACAAAAGAAAGGGGAGAAAGCTTAGATCATGTTCTATTGCATGGACCACCTGGACTGGGGAAAACAACACTTTCTTATATCATTGCGAATGAGCTTGGAGTTAATCTTAAATTGACTTCCGGGCCTGTTTTAGAAAAACCAGGTGAACTGGCAGGAATTCTAACAAATTTAGAAGAAAATGATGTTCTTTTTATAGATGAAATTCACCGTTTAAGTCCTGTTGTTGAAGAATATCTATATTCAGCAATGGAGGATTATAAGATTGATATATTAATTGAATCTGGTCCAAATGCAAGAAGTGTTCAAATTGCTCTTAATCCATTCACTCTAATTGGTGCAACAACTCGTTCTGGACTACTAACTGCTCCTCTAAGATCAAGATTTGGAATTACTTCTCGTCTACAATATTATAATCACAACACACTTAACCAAATAATAAAACGTTCTGCTAATATATTAAACACTCCTATTGAAGATGATGCTTCATTTGAAATTGCCAGAAGAAGCAGAGGAACACCCCGTATTGCAAATTTACTTTTAAGAAGAGTAAGAGATTTTGCTCAAATTAAGGGAGATGGAAATATCACAATTGAAATTGCTCAAATGGCACTTATAGCTCTTAATGTTGATAAGCATGGTTTGGATGAAATGGACAACAGAATACTTTCTTCAATAATTGAAAAATTTAAGGGAGGGCCTGTTGGAATTACAACAATTGCAACAGCTGTTGGAGAAGATGCAGGAACAATTGAAGAGGTTTATGAACCATTTCTAATTCAAGAGGGATTTTTAATGCGAACATCAAGAGGACGAGAAGCAACAGCATTAGCTTATAAACATTTAGGCAAGAATTATATCGACAGAACTGGTATGATAAACTTATTTGACACAGATAAATAATAAACAAAATAAAACAAATACAATAATGACTACACACAAAATTAGTACTAAGCATTTAACTCTTAAACAAGTTGAAAATATATTAAATTCTAATATAAAATTAGAATTATCGGAAGATGCTAAAAGCAGAATAAATAAATGCAGAGAGTATCTTGACCAAAAAACTCAAAATGAAGAAGAACCAATTTATGGAGTAACAACTGGATTTGGTTCTTTGTGTAATATTTCAATAAGCAAAGAACAACTTTCACAACTTCAAAAGAATTTAGTAATGTCTCATGCTTGTGGTATGGGAGAAGAAGTTCCAGAAGAAATTGTTCGCCTAATGTTATTGAACAAAATCCAATCAATTTCTTATGGACATTCGGGAGCACAACTACAAACTGTAGAAAGATTAATTGCTTTCTTTAATGAAGGAATTTATCCAGTTGTTTACCAACAAGGTTCACTTGGAGCTTCAGGCGATTTAGCTCCACTTGCTCATATGTGCTTACCCCTACTTGATCTTGGAGAAGTAAATTTCCAAGGAGAGAGATATAGTGCTAAAGAAATAAATAAGAAATTCGGATTTGAGCCAATTGAATTAGAATCAAAAGAAGGATTAGCATTATTAAACGGAACTCAATTTATGAGTGCTTATGCGGTTTGGAGCGTATTAAAAGCTCAAAAACTATCTTTCCTTGCTGACTTAATTATGTCTGTTTCTTTAGATGCTTTTGACGGAAGAATTGAACCTTTCTTTGCTCCTGTTCATGAAGTTAGACCACATCAAGGTCAAATAGATACTGCAATAAATGTAAGAGAGTTTTTGGAAGGAAGTGAAATAATTAAACAAAAGAAACAACATGTTCAAGATCCTTATTCATTCCGTTGTACTCCTCAAGTTCATGGTGCTTCTAAGGATGCAATTGGTTGGGTTGCAAGCATTGTTACTACTGAAATCAACTCTGTAACCGACAACCCTACAGTTTTCCCTGATTTGGATGTTGTTGTTTCGGCTGGAAACTTCCACGGACAACCTCTTGCAATCAATCTTGACTATTTAGCAATTGCTGTTGCAGAACTTGGCTCTATATCAGAAAGAAGAACATACCAATTAATTGGAGGTAAAAGAGATCTTCCATCATTCTTGGTTGCTAATCCCGGTTTAAATTCAGGATTTATGATTCCTCAGTATTGCCAAGCTTCAATTGTGTCTCAATCAAAACAATTATGTACTCCTGCATCTGTTGACACCATCGACTCTTCACAAGGACAAGAAGATCATGTTTCTTTTGGTTCAAATGCAGCAACAAAACTATATAGGGTTATTAATAATACAGAAAGCATTCTTGCTATTGAATTATTTAATGCAGTTCAAGCTCTTGATTTTAGAAAGAAACAAACTGGACTAAAATCATCTCCTGTTATCGAGTCTTTTGTTGAAGAATATCGTAAAGATGTGAATTTTGTTCAGGAAGATGAAATAATGTACACCCTAATGCAAAAAAGTGTTGAATTTATTAACAACATAATGATTGTTGAAGAATAGAATGGCTTTTCTTCCTACTACTAAAAAAGAAGTTGACAAGCTTGGGTGGGATTATATAGATATCATTATAATAAGTGGTGATGCCTATGTTGACCACCCTAGTTTTGGCCATGCAGTTATTGCTCGAACTCTTGAAAAAGAAGGATACAGGGTTGCAATTATTCCTCAACCCAATTGGAGGGATGACCTAAGAGATTTTAAAAAACTAGGAGCCCCACGTCTTTTCTTTGGTGTTAGTTCGGGAGTTATGGACTCAATGGTCAACCACTACACTGCACTCAAACGTATTAGGAGCGATGACGCCTACACTCCTAATGGGGAAGCAGGATACAGACCAGACTATGCAACAACTGTATATTCTAATATTCTTAAAGAAATTTATCCTCAAACACCAATAATTATTGGAGGTATTGAAGCCTCAATGAGGAGAAATGTTCATTATGATTATTGGAGTGAAACTCTAAAACCTTCAATCCTTATTGAAAGTAAAGCCGATATTTTGGTCTATGGTATGGGAGAAAAAATTATTGTTGAGATTGCAAAACTCCTTAATGAGGGTATAAAAATAAGTGATATTAATAATATCAATCAAATTGCATATATCACCAAGGATATTCCTGTTGAAAATAAATGGGAAACAATTGAACTCCCCTCCTATGATGATTGTTTGACAAGTAAACAAAAACAAGCAAAATCAATTTTCCAAATTGAAACAACTTCTAATAAGATTATTGGAGTGAAACTCTAAAACCTTCAATCCTTATTGAAAGTAAAGC
>JALNVJ010000079.1 GCA_023227645.1 Bacteroidales bacterium
AGATCAAAAGAATAAGAGCTAAAAGCATTTGGAGCAAGTGAGCTTAAAACCTTTATGCTATCGGATTGAGAATATAGATTTGAAGACAAAGCAGAAAAATAAACATTACCTACCTCTGCAGCGTTTCTTCCTACATTTCTAATATCAAAGCTAATGCTTATTCTTTCCCCTACCAATAAATCATTAGTAGTATCTTTTGTAATATTAATATTTTCAATCTCCAATTCAGGACAAAAAGCATCTATTGAAAATACTTTATTATTATTATAATTATTATCACCAACTATCTCAAGAGAATACTCTAATTGGCTTCTGTCTATTGTTCCATTTAATATTCTAACCTTTAAAGCATTGTCTGAAATAATATTAGAATTTCCTCCAACAAGTCCAATATACTCAATAGAATCACTAAATATTAAATTTTGAGTGTTGCTCACTTTTAGGGATACATTATCAATTGCTTGAGTACCAAGATTTGCAATATCTAAACTAATAAAATATTCTTCATTATTTTTTAGTTCCGTAACTTCCTCCAATTGACTATTAAGATATTTTAATGAGTTGATATTAATAATAGGATAGTTCGGAACAAATACATTTATTGAATCAATAATAGGAAATGAGAACTGATTAGTAATAACAACCTTAAGATTGCTTGGATGATTAATTGCGTTATCAAATACAATATTAACATCCCCAATAGAATCGGCTTGAGAAGCCCCTAATAATTGTCCATTTTGTGAAATCCCAACAAATGCATAGGGTTGAGTTGCTAATGAAATATTTGAAGATCCAAAAGGAACTGAATCAGGAATTAAACTTGTCATCGCTATAGGCACACCAACATAAGGACTTAGGGATGGATCACCCATTAGATGATATATTTCCCAATAATAGTTTGATAAGTTAGAACCATATTTTAGAACAGATAAATTTCCTGCTTGAACAATCTGACCAGCTGTTGTGTACCATTTTGCAAAAGCTTCGTTATTTTTGTGAAATAACCTATCGTAAGCACCTAAATTATTAGCATCATAAGTAGGATTAACATTTACTGCCTTACTTCCAACCGACCAATAGAAATCTTCGTACCAATATGTGTAGTTAGATCCTCCAATAACACCTATACCCCCTTTATTATCAGCTCTTATAATTGCTTCGGCAAAACATTCACTTTCACTAAACTTACTCGACAAACAACAATTATTAATGTAGAATGCAAACTTTCCATCATTATTCATAGACGTAATATTACCAGGAGAAAGAGAAGGATTTGACCAACCATTTACACCGCAATGAGCAGTATAATTAATAAACGAATAACCATTTATAGAAATACTATCTCTAATTTGACTATCATATGTAGCAGAAGAAGGGTTATAATACACTAATGTATCTGTATTAGGATTATTCTTCAAATAAGATTTCGCATAATTCACTTGTCCATTTCCACATGTTGGAGCAGGAGAATTATTATCTGAACCAGCCACCAAAAGAGTTTTTCTCAAATAAGAATTATCCACCATAAGATTTTTTTCATAGGCAATAGTCTTATTAATAATAGCTCCCATTTGAGCAAGAGTTTGGGCAGGGAATCTACCATAAAACAAGTCTGGTAAAAAATCTCCAGTATACTCAGCATAATATAAATCAGTTGGAGCAGGATTATTTAGATCAGTAACAGCATCAAAAGCAGGAATTTGCTGAACATCACCACAAATTAAAAGATAATCCGCAGCAGGAGAATCATTAGTAGCATTATTCCATAAAGTCTGCAAATAACTTCTCATCTCCTCTTTTGAAGTCCCAACACCCGCTTGACCCTTATAAAGCTCAATAATTTCAATCCCTTTCTCTTTCTTCCACTGAATAAAAGGCTGTAAGACTGTTGAAAACATAGGATCAGACAAAATAATCATCTTCAACGGCCTATCAATTGAAGACGATGGAATAGTTGAAGAAATACTCTTTCCATTAATAGTTTTTTGGCCAAGGAAAGCAGATTGCTGATTACTATATTTTAGTTTAGCATCCTTTGTTGCTTTATAATCAATATCTACAAATTTTATATTAACATCAAATGACTTAACAAGAATAATAATATTTGAAACCGGATTATACTTAATAGGAGAAACAGACATACGAGCCAACCTTACCCCTCCCATATAACCCAATTTTTCAACCACAACTAAATCATTACCAAAGAATTCATCACTAAGATATACTTTTTCATTAATAATAAAAGGATTCTCAGTTTCAGATTTAGATAGAGATTTTTGTACAGGAATTATCATATAATTTCCATACTTATCTAATGAATATGTTTCAGTAACTATATTACTATACTCAATTTCAATATCTCCACCATAAGGAAGCTCAAGGAGTTGAGAATAAATAGGAAGCTCAGGAAAACCAACCTTAAGGCTAGTCCCAAAATCCTCCCCCATATTAATTTTAAAGAAAGTACCTTTCTCTGTTTTTACATTCTCTAAGCCCAAGAAAGAAAATCTTTGGGAAAAGAATAAATTTTCGGATGATTCCGTAAAAACTGGATTTGGATTTTTAAAATCCTCTCCAATAATAATTTGAGCATTTAATTTAGAACTAAATATTAGAATAAATAGAACAAATATATTAAAAATTAATCGTTTCATAAGTCATAATATTATAAATAACATGCAAAAATACAATGATTTTTACAACTTTCACCAAAGAAAAGAAAAAAATCATTATATATATGTATAAAAAGAGAAAAACCAAGCCCAAACCCATATAAAATCCCAAATTAATTCCCATCAGAAATATATTATATTATTCACTATTCCACAGCAGCAAACCTCATAAACGATTGCCCTCCCCTATTCAAAAACCAAACCCAACCTAACCTTACAGAGACAACGATTTATCAGCTATGATTTTAAAAAAATTTTAAAAAGATAAGGAATTGTTTTGTATATTAAAAAATAAATACTATATTTGCAAGTATCAAACAATTGTTTCGTGTATTTATTGATTTAAAAGTTTTGTTTATGAAAAAAAGATTACTAATTGTTTTTGTTTTTGTTTTGATAGGGATAAGTTTAAAGGTTCAAGCTTATGATTTTAGTTTAGTAAGTAATGGTAATGTATTGTATTTTAATATTACATCTGCTACAGCTCCTTATAAGGTAGAAGTTACGTCTCAAACTACTTCTCGTCCGTATTATTATTCAGCAAAACCAACAGGAATAGTAATTATTCCAAATAGTGTAACATATAATGAAATAACATATTCTGTTACTTCAATTGGAAATTTTGCTTTTTATGGCTGTACAAGTATAACATCAGTTACAATTCCTAATTCTGTTACTTCAATTGAATCAGTGGTTTTTACAAACTGTACAAATTTAACATCAGTAATAATTCCTAATTCTGTTACTTCAATTGGAAATTATATTTTTGATGGCTGTTCAAGTTTAACATCAATTACAATTCCTAACTCTATTACTTCATTGGGAAGTGGTACTTTTTATTCCTGTACAAGTTTAACATCGATTACACTTCCTAATTCTATTACTTCAATTGGAGATCATACTTTTTATAGATGTACAAGTTTAGCATCAATTACAATTCCTAATTCTGTTACTTCAATTGAAGATCAAGCTTTTGGATATTGTAGTAGTTTAACATCAATTACAATTCCTAACGCTGTTACTTCAATTGGATATGATGTATTTGGTTTTTGCACAGCTTTAACATCGGTTTCAATTCCAAATTCTGTTACTTCAATTGACCAGTATGCTTTTGAATTTTGTAGTAGTTTAATTTCAGTTACAATTCCTAATTCTGTTACTTCAATTGGAGAAACTGCTTTTCAAAATTGTAGTGGTTTAACTTCCATTACTTTCTTAGGACTTCCTCCATCAATAAGTACAACTACATTTACAAATGTTTCTACAAATATTCCCGTTTATGTTTATTGCAACCTAAGTTTAATCTATCTTGCAACACCAAATTTTAATTTCACAAATATTATTGAAATGCCTTGTCCTGCATTAACAGATACAACAGAATATGTAGAAATAAAAGGAATAAGCTCAAATACCAATTTAACCATACAAGGAGGTTCTGGAATTAAATGGGTGAAGAAAGGAAATGAAAGCCCTGTTTTCTATTCAGGAACAGTTGTAAATATTAACAGTTCATCTAATGAGATAATAAAAATATATGGAGATTTTACTTCTCTTAAATGTAATAATAATTCACTGAACAATATTGATATAAGTAATAGTAGGTCTTTAGAAAACTTAGACTGTTCAAGCAATTTATTTGATAGCCTCGCCATTAATTCATCAATATTGAAAACTTTATCTTGTGGAGGTAACCAATTAAAGTATCTTAATCTAAGTAATTGTAATGCATTAGAAATGTTGGAAACCACTTCATCAAATATAGGACAATTGAATAATGTTAATCTTAATGGCTGTAATGCTTTAAAAGAAGCTGATTTCACAAGTCAAATGAATTTAGAAATACTTGATATCAGCAATTTGCCTTCATTCACAACTTTGAAATGTGACAATACTTCATTAGCAACTATTATAGCTAATAACACCCCTAATTTCGATACTATTTACTGTAAATTAATTGCTTCATCTTGTACCTATGATTCATTATTTACTTCGCTTCCAACAAAAGATAGTGGTAGCTTTGGTCGTGTTTACTTTGGCGAATCTTTAACAACAGAGGAGTCAACTTGTAGGGACTCTATTGCTTTAAGGAAAGGGTGGATACCTTATACTATGACTCCTACAGGTAATGTTTTAGCTAAAACTCCTAATACAACCTATTCTTGTTTTATTGTAAGTGTTTTAACTGACGAAAATGATAATTCTTATGGCTATGTTACTGGTAGTGGTAGCTATGAAGAAGGAGATATTGTTGTATTAAACGCTATTCCTTATGAAAATAATACTTTTTTATATTGGAACGACGGAAATACCAATGCAACACGAACAATATCTGCTCACGATACAACCTTTACTGCAATATTTAGACATTTCAATCTTGTATATGATACTGTCTATATCTGTGAAGGTGAAACTTACCAATTCTTTAATTCTAATTTAGTAAATGCAGGGGACTATACTTATGATGATTCTATCACAACAACACTATATGAACGTCATAATCTAAATCTTAAAGTAAGACCAATCTCTTATACCTCAATTACAGCATCTATTTGTCAAGGAGAAATTTATACAGAGAATGAATTTAATGAAAACTCAACTGGTGTTTTTATAGATAATTTACAATCAATTAATGGTTGTGATAGTATTATTACTTTAAATCTTATTGTTAATCCTATTTACAACGATACTATAATCGCGAATATATGCCAAAATCAAACTTATAACTTAAATGGATTTAATGAATCAACAGAAGGCTTCTACACTCAAAATTTGCAAACAGTAAATGGTTGTGATAGTATTGTTAATCTATCGCTAATTGTTAATCCAACTTATTTAATATCTCATAATGATGTTATTTGTCAAGGAGAATTATATAGCAATTATGGGTTTAGTTTCATTGCAGACACTACAGGTTTATATATGCAAAACTTACAAACCTTAAAAGGTTGCGATAGCATAATTATATTAAACCTAATTGTAAATCCAATCTATAATCATACAATAGAAGCATGTATTTGTGAAGGAACAACTTATAGTTTAAATGGATTTAATGAAAACACAGAAGGTACTTACTCGCAAGAACTACAAACAATAAATGGTTGCGACAGTGTGGTAAATCTAAATCTTATTGTAAATCCAGTATTTAACGATACAATTATAGCAAGCATTTGTCAAGATGAAACCTATAATCAATTTGGATTTAATGAGAATACAACTGGCTTCTACACTCAAAACATGCAAACAATAAATGGTTGTGATAGCATTGTAAACTTATCGCTTACTTTTAACCCAAGTTTCAATGATACAATTACAGCAGAAATATGCCAAGGTGAAGTTTATAATCAATTTGGATTTAATGAGAATACAACTGGCTTCTACACTCAAAACATGCAAACAATAAATGGTTGCGATAGTTTACTTATATTAAATCTTATTGTTAATGAGGTGACAACTCCTACAAATTTAACCTTAGATAATGTTGAGAACTATTTCAAATTATCTTGGTATGGAGATTCAGAACGTTATGTTATCTACAAAGATAACGATTCAATATGTGTAATAACAACTAGAATATTTAATGATACCAATGTTGTTAATGGAATAACTTATTGTTATCAAGTAAAAGCTTTAGTTGGAGAATGTGAATCAGAAAAAGTTGAAATTTGCAATATATTTACTGGATTAGATGACAAAATAAACAAAGATGATATTTCAATTATCCTATACCCTAACCCAACAAGTGGCAAGGCAATATTAGAAGTTGAAGGAATAACAATAGCTTTTGATGTATTCATATATGATATTACAGGTAGATATTTGAAAACATATAAACTTGAAGCAAACCAAAAGGAATTAGATATAGATTTGACAGGATTTGCAAAGGGAGTGTATCAAGTTAAGGTATTGAACAATACTAAGAAGTTGATTGTAAACTAAAAGGATTTAATAAATAAAGGTTTGGCGTTGGCACTAAGCTAAATGTCTTAGTGCAACACTGAACCTATTAAAGTTCATTATTTGTGTTTCCATGTTTCCACTTACTATAGGGGCTGGAAACATGGAAACAAACTTAAAAACCAATATCAAACCCCTCAAAAATAAAACCCCAAAACAATTTTCTGAAACGCTGTTTTAAAAAAATGAAACTAAGATTCAAGAAATTAAAACGGTGATTCATTTAAACCCCTTCTTTTCAAATTTAAACCCCTTCTTTTTAAAAAAAGGTTAAGTCTTTTTCAATTTATATTAAGTCTTTTTTTAAAAAGAGTAAGTCTTTTTTCACAAAGAGTAAGTTTAATTCTAAATCCTCTTGCTCTTC
>JALNVJ010000080.1 GCA_023227645.1 Bacteroidales bacterium
CAAGCGGTAAACCGATAAGTAATCCGTAAGATAGACAATATTAAAGCTATGCAAATACAAAACAGAGTTACAAAAATAAATTTGTACATTTGCCAGAAGAATATAAATATTGTTCAGCAATTGATTATGCATCAGGGAAAGGAATATTAAAGGTTGAAGTGATAAAATGATATTTATGAATAAGTATCGGATTGCAAATCCTGCACGACGGAACAAGTTTTGATGAGAAAACAGGTATTTATTATTTGGATTTAAATAAAAGAAGGGCAGAAATGGATTTAAAGCCAATTGAAGAATACTTAAAGAATTGGGATGCAGAACTAAGAAATATACCTAAATAGTGTATTTCTATTTACTTCCTAGTTTTATAATGCAATATATGTATTGTAACTCCTATTGCTATGGCGAATAGGAGTATCTTGACCCAGAGTATTGGGACGAAGCATAGGGCGCTGATTGTGATTGTTATCCATAGTAGGCTTATGCTGGATATTTTTATTTTTAGGGGTATGGATTTATCTTCTTGAAAACTTTTGATATAAGGTCCTAAGATTTTATGGTTTATTAGCCAGCAGTAGAGTTTGTCGGAGCTTTTAAGGAATAGGTAGGAGGATAATAATAGGAAGGGGGTTGTGGGTAGTATGGGTAATGCAATTCCAATTATTCCTAATGTTAGACTAATTATCCCTAGTGTTTTAAGTAGTATTCTCTTCATTCTATTCTTGATAAAAAACTCTTTTTACTCTTGACGATACTGTTGTGAAGACTTCGTAGGGTATTGTCTCAAGCTCTTTTGCAATATTATTTACACTAAATTCTTCTCCAAAAATTACTACTTCGTCTCCTTCTCTACAATCAATATTTGTAATATCAATCATACACATATCCATACATATACTCCCAATAATTGGTGCTAAGAATCCATTAATATAAACCTTCCCTCTACCATTGCCTCTCTTTCTGTTTAGTCCATCGGCATATCCAATTGGGATAACTCCTATGGTTCTCTCTTGTTTGGCTATAAAATTCCTATTATAACTAACGCTTTCATCTTTGGCTATCTTTCTTTTTAGGGTTAGGATGGTTTTAAGTCTATGAACATATCTTAGCTTTTTCTCGTCTTCTTCATTTATTCCAATACCATACATTCCTATTCCAAGTCTAACCATATTGTATTGTGCTTCAGGGAAACGTATTATGGCTGCTGAGTTTGCAATATGACGTATTATAGGGTAATTAAATTCTCTTATTAGTCTTGTGCTAAGTTTTTCAAACCTATTTATCTGTTCTCTTGTAAAGTCATCAAATTCTGGATTATCTGATCCTGCTAAATGGGAGAATATTGACTTTATCTTAATATTTTGATTGGCTTTTAGAATATCTACTAATTCTTCCAAATCTCCTTCTTCCATTCCTAGGCGATGCATTCCGGTATCGAGCTTGATATGTATATTTAATTCCTTCTTCCTATTAATTGTTTCGTAATCTCTTTTGGCAGAAATCATCTCCTTAAGAATAGATATTGAGTATATCTCTGGTTCCAAATCGTAGTGAATTATCTTAGCTATACTTTCTTTTTCAGGACTCATAACCATTATTGGTAGGTTAATTCCATTGATCCTAAGTTCACTTCCCTCGTCAGCAAATGCAACTGCAAGATAGTCAATATTGTGATTTGCAAGGGTAGAGGCTATCTCAAAACCTCCCGAACCATAACTATGAGCTTTAACCATTGCCATTAGTTTTACCCCTTCATTTAGTTTGGTTTTAAAATAATTAACATTATGTGCTAGTGCAGAGAGATTTATATCTAATACAGTTTCGTGGGTTTTTTTCTCAAAGTAACGAGAGATTTTCTCAAATTCGAAGCTTCTTGCTCCCTTAATAAGAATTATCTCTTCCTTAAAATCATTTAATGAGGAGTTTTTTAAGAAGTCTTGTGTTGAAGCATATATAGTATTGTCTATTGTGAGAAGATATTGATTTTTAATAAAACCATCACCTATACCAATTAGCTTATCTATATTTTTTTCTATAAGTAGTTTGTTGATTGCTATGTATAATTCTTTTTGATTAATATAGGATTGGGTAATATCGGAGAGTATAGCTGTTTTGCTTAGCTCATTATTTTGTTGGTTAAGAAAAATTAATGCAAGCTCCAACGACATAAGGTCGGAGGAATAACTATCATTAATTATTAGAGTATGATTAACTCCTTCCTTCATTTGAAGTCTCATTTCAAGAGATTGAAGAGAGGATGTCCTATTTCTTAGGGTTTCATTATCAATACCAATTGCTAAGCATGCAATAAAAGCATTTATAGAGTTTTCAATACTTGCTTTATCAATAAAAGGAATAGAAAAAGAGGATTTAATATTCTTATAATTATAGTATATATCTGTTTGGTTTTTCTTAGTTTCTATGTTTTCTATTTTAAAGCAAGCACTTCTATCAAACCCCCAACTAATTAATTCTTTCCCACTATCTTTATATGTGTTTTGTATTTCCTTATCAATTTCTTTATTATCTATACAATAAACTATGGTGTCGGAATTTTTGAATAAAAGTATCTTCTCTAAAATCTTTTCAGTTATGGAATTAAAATAAACTTGGTGGGCATCCCCTATATTAGTAATTATTCCGACTGTAGGATTAATCATCTCTTCCAGTTTAATCATCTCTCCTTTTTGAGAAATACCTGCTTCAATAACACCTATTTCATCATCTTCTTCCAAATTCCAAATAGAGAGGGCTACCCCAATTTGTGAATTATAACTTCTTGGACTCTTACAAACCTTTTTGTCATTATCAATTAACTGAACAATCCAATCTTTAACAATAGTCTTTCCATTTGAACCAGTAATTGCAATTATTGGATTATTAAACATATCCCTCTTTACCTTAACCAAAGATTGTAGAGCTTGAATTGTATTTTCAACAAGGACAAAACAAGTCTCTTCATAGTTAGAGAAATCAGTTGGGAGGTTTTCCACCACAAAAGCCCTAACACCTCTTAAATAAAGTTCGGGTATATATTTTTCACCATTATTGGAAAGAGTTTTTATAGCAAAAAACACAGTTCCTTCAACCTCATTAAGCTTTCTGCTATCAAAAACTAGGTTTTTAATAAGAAAATCATCTTTTCTATTATTAAAAACTTCGCTTTTTATGTAATTTGAAATATCATTAATTAAGAAATCCATAAGCAATAAAATATCTGCAAAGTTAGGTCTTTTTGTCGTTTAAGGCTCGTTTCAAGTGTAAAAAATGAGTGTTTTAAAAAATAGTTGTCGAATTATTTCTTTATATCAAAGATACTAACTAATTTTGTGCTTTCAAATTTAAGTAAAGAAGTTTGGAATAAATAGTTTAACTACATAAAAAAAAAATAAATTATGGACGTAAAAAAAATTTTAGCTGATGTTGAAGCTAAGAACCCAGGAGAACCATTGTTCTTACAAGCAGTTACAGAAGTTTTAGAAACAATTGAAGACTATGTTGCTGAAAATCCTCAATACGATAAGTTTAGCATTATAGAAAGAATGGTTGAGCCAGATAGGATCATCCAATTCAGAGTTGAATGGGTAGATGATAATCATAAGGTTCAAGTTAACCGTGGTTACCGTGTACAATTCAATAACGCTATTGGACCATACAAGGGAGGACTTCGTTTCCATCCTTCAGTTAAACTTGATACATTAAAGTTCTTAGGATTTGAACAAACTTTCAAAAACTCATTAACTACACTTCCAATGGGTGGTGGAAAGGGAGGATCTGATTTCAATCCACAAGGAAAATCAGATAATGAAATTATGCGTTTCTGCCATGCATTTATGACTGAACTTTACACTTATATTGGAGCAGATAAAGATGTTCCAGCTGGAGATATCGGAGTAGGTGGAAGAGAAATTGGTTATTTGTACGGTATGTATAAGAAACTAGCTAGAGAAAACACTGGAGTTTTAACAGGAAAAGGTGCAGGTTGGGGAGGTTCAATCCTTCGTCCAGAAGCAACTGGATTTGGTGGAGTTTACTTCGTTCAAAACATGTTGAGAGCACATACAATGAATATTGAAGGAAAATCAATATCATTATCTGGTTTTGGTAACGTAGCATGGGGAGCAGCTTTAAAAGCAACCGAATTAGGTGCATTTGTTAAAGTTATCTCAGGACCTGATGGATATGTTATCAATGAAGCACCAATGACGCAAGAACAAATTGACTACATGTTGGAATTAAGAGCTTCAAACAATAACGTAGTTAAACCATATGCAGATAAATTTGGGGTTAAGTTTGTTGCAGGCAAGAAAGCATGGGAAGTTCCAGTTGATATTGCAATGCCATGTGCATTCCAAAATGAATTAGATGCAGATGATGCTAAACAACTTATTGCTAACGGTGTTAAATTAGTTTGTGAAGTTTCAAATATGGGATGTACTGCTGAAGCTGTACACGAATTACAAAAAGCTAAAATTATATTTGCTCCTGGTAAAGCAGCTAACGCTGGTGGAGTAGGTGTTTCTGGTCTTGAAATGAGCCAAAATGCAGGTCATATTAGTTGGACAGGAGCAGAAGTTGATCAAAGACTTCACGCTATGATGGATTCAATTCATGAAAACTGTATTAATTATGGTAAAGAAAAAGATGGATATGTAAACTATGTAAAGGGTGCTAACGTAGCAGGCTTTATTAAAGTTGCAGATTCAATGATTGAACTTGGTGTTTGCTAAGCTATAAAATTGACAAATAATATGAAAGCGTCTCATTTCTGAGACGCTTTTTTTTTGTTTATATGTCGAATAATATTTTTACTTTTGCCGTAAACAAATTAATTATGTCAAAATTAATAACTGGTAACGAAACCAATATTGTCTATTTCTCAGAATGGATAAAGGATTTTCGATGCTATGGAGCAATAACCAAAATATTAGATAAATATCAAGTAAAACATGAAATATTGTCATTTACAAAGGACTACTGGGCCAGAGATTATATGCCTATTCAGACATCAGAATCTACATTTATCCAATATTGCTATAATCCTGATTATTTGCAAGCAAAGACGTCATATATAACCGACCCGACAGCTTGTTGTAAACATCTGAATATTGATACTATCAAAACTGATATTGTTATCGATGGGGGCAATATTATAAAATGTAAAGATGCTATTATAATGACAGATAAAGTGCTATGTGAAAATCCTACATATTCTAAATCTGAACTAATTAATCAGCTGGAAGTTCTTTTTCAAGCAGAGCTAATTCTAATACCTTGGGATAGAAACGAGCCTTATGGGCATGCTGACGGAATGGTTCGCATTATTAAAGACAAGAAAATATTGCTAAATAACTACATGGATTTTGATAAAGGATTGAGAAAAAATCTAGTCAAAGTATTAAGTCCTCATTTCGAGATAATTGAACTACACTACAATGTATCGAAGCTATCAGAATTGAGTTGGTCTTATATCAATTTTCTGCAAGTAGGAAATCTTATTCTGTTACCAGCAATGGGAATAGACGAAGACGGACAGGCTCTCTGTCTGTTCAAAGAGATTTTTAATACAAACATCGAGCAGATAGATGTTTCAGAGATTGTTCCAAAAGGAGGAGCTTTGAACTGTATTTCGTGGAATATAAAACAATTATTAAACTAATTTTTTAAGTGATGAACAACCTAAAATTATTATTAAAAGAGTTGCTGAAAACTTCTGACAAAGAAGAACAAGCAAAAATACTGCAAACTATCAATAAAAGCTTCTTATATCAATATATGCTCAAAATAGATGAGAATTTAATATTATATCCTATCGAGGTTGAAGCATATTATTATAACGAAACTAATTTTCCTGATACTTGTGTTCATAAAAATGAATTACAAATGAAAAGATTTGGGAAATTATATTTTCATCGTGCATCTCCAAATAAAGAAAGCTCTTTCCTCTATGATGGTGGCGGTTTTGACATTTGCCTTTCTGATAGTGAAAATTACTATCTGGGAATTTTAATAAGAAGTGCTTGGATTAATTCAGAAGAAATTCCGGTATGTGGTCCCGGACTATTAACCCGTCGGGTAGTTAAATATATATGCAAAGACGAGTCCGTCACTAAAATCACTGAAAAAGAAAAGAATGCAATCTGCAAACTAGAGGAAAATGATTCTGTAATAGTTGATGCAATTGACGATAATAGGCAAAATAATTCTCCCATATTTAATTCCTCAAGATTTGGTATCAGTTCAATGGTACATCCTGAGTACGGATATAATAAACTTCGTTCATTAATAGAGTTGAAATGTCCTAACCATCCATTCAAGGAAAAAGAAAAGGCTGTAGAAATATATATGAGAGATAATAAAATTACACCAACAGAAGAAAATGTAAAACAACTGCTTGGATACGCTTCTAAAACTATTCTTGAAAAACTGAAGAATTAATCAGAGTTTAGCTATTGGCAACAGACACTCTGTCAAAAAGTTCTGATTCAATGATAGAACTTGTTGTTTGCTAAGATAATAAATCATAAGAATAAATCACTAAAGCGTCTCAGAAATGAGACGCTTTTTTTGTTTTTTTTTATTTCTGTTTGTTAAATCTTTATATCTTTGCCTAAAACTAATTAGTAATTAACTGATGACAACAGGTATATTGAGTTCATTTGATGAAAATAATAAACTATTTGATATAATAGAAAATGAATCTCCTCTTTGGTGGGAAAATATTAAATCTGATAAAGAATTATATATTGAACTTAGAAAGGATAACTATATTAATGTCTATTATTATGGTGGTTGTGTTGCAAAGATTTTTTATAAGCGAGGAATCAAATCAGTAACTCATAATAAATACTTAAATAAATCTAAATCTTTAGGCGAGAATGAATATATCGATTGTTTAAGTGAGCTTAAATCCAATACAGAAATAGATAAAATTAAATCTAAAATCAAGGAAATCTA
>JALNVJ010000081.1 GCA_023227645.1 Bacteroidales bacterium
ATTGCCTCAATGACTACCCTGCCTGTTATTGGAGTTCCTATTAAAGTTTCAGTTGAAGGAATTGATGCCCTTTTAGCAATAGCACAAATGCCTCCCGGTATTCCTGTTGCAACGGTTGCAATTAATGGAGCATTAAATGCCGCAATACTTTCTATGCAAATAATGGCTAATGGAGATAAGGCTCTACAAGAAAAGATGAAATATTACAAACAAAGTCTTAAAGATAAAATCGTCAAAGCTAATATTGATTTATCACAACTATCATTTGAATATAAAGTATAACTAAAGAAAACAGGGATGATAATCATTGGCATAACAGGAACCCTTGGAGCAGGGAAAGGAACAATTGTTGATTTACTTAAAGAAAAAGGGTTCTTACATTTTTCGGCACGTGATTTCATTGTTGAGACCATAGAAAAAGAAGAGATGATTGTCAATAGGGATTCAATGACTATTATTGGAAATCGTTTAAGACAAGAACATAATCCTTCCTATATTATAGAAAATCTATATAATAGAGCCAAAGAAACAGGAAAGAATAGTGTAATTGAAAGTGTTCGCAATCCAAAAGAGGTTGAATTCCTCCGCCAAAAAGAAGATTTTATTCTAATAGCTGTTGATGCAGATATTAGAACTAGATACAAGAGAATACTCGAAAGAAAGAGCTCAACAGACAATGTAAGCTTCGAAACATTCCAAGAGAATGAAGAAAGAGAAATGCAATCCAATGATATAAATTCACAAAATCTCAGGGCCTGCATCAAAGAATCGGATATACTTGTGGATAATAGTGGAACAATAGAAGATTTTAAGGAAAAGATAGAAGAGATATGGAAGAAAATAGAGAAGAGATAGAAAACGGAGAGACAAATAAAGCTTATCAAAGACCATCTTGGGATGAATATTTTATGGAACTTGCAAATGCTGCAGCTAAAAGAGCAACCTGTGATAGGGGAAGAAGCGGATGCGTTATTGTAAAGCACAAACAATTATTGGTAACTGGATACGTAGGATCACCAATAGGACTACCTCATTGCGACGATGTTGGACATTTATTCAAAAAGACCTATCATGAAGATGGAAGTATAACAAACCATTGCGTTAGAACTGTTCATGCAGAACAAAATGCAATTTGTCAAGCTGCCCGAAGAGGGATAGCCTTAGATGGAGCCACTCTCTATTGTCGAATGACCCCATGTAGGACTTGTGCAATGCTAATCATTAACTGCGGAATCAAGAGAGTGGTATGTGAAATGAAATACCACGCAGGTGCAGAATCAGAAGCAATGTTTAAGGAAGCAGGAGTTCAATTAGATTTCTTTAGCGACGATATTCTAAAATATTCTAATCAGTAGGATTATCTAAACTATCTAATTCTCCCTCTTATTATTTTCTTGTTCTTGTGTATTTCTTATCGTTGAAATGCTGGCCAATATTATATTGCACAGCAAACTCAATGAAGTACGGGTTATAATCAAACTTTTCTTTAGGCGTAGTTACCCCCCAAAGAACTGATTCCCCTAAAGTATAGGATCTTGGTGTTATAGCATAACCAACCCTTATTAATGATCTAATTCCTGAAATTCCAGCATCAACAGAGAACATATAAATATATCCAAATTCTATTATTCCAGATAAATAGTTGTTATTATATGATAAGTACTCTAATCCGTCTTGTTTTGTTAAAGCATGGTTATATTGGAATCCTAAACCTAAGTGCTTAGCATTAAATTGCAATAAGAAAAGTGCAGGAATTTTCAGATAATCCATCTTTGAACTAACAAAATCTTCATGCCC
The DNA here is from genome assembly GCA_023227645.1 of Bacteroidales bacterium. Lineage (GTDB taxonomy): Bacteria > Bacteroidota > Bacteroidia > Bacteroidales > P3 > UBA10566. The sequence continues at coordinate 1,798 of JALNVJ010000081.1, forward strand.
ATATAAGGCGCTAAGATTAACTCCTATCAAATCTGTAAAGGAATACCCCGCATAAGCTCCAATATCATAACCCAAAGAAAAATCCTGCTTAATATCTCCAATAGATGAGCCAATGACAAGTCCAAAATGAGGACCAAAATGCCACTGCCCTGCTTCGTAATCGTCTTCTTGTGCGTTAAGGTTAAGAGTAAACGCAAAAAGGACTAGTAAAATAATAGTAAATCTAAACTTTCCCATATCTATTTATAATTATATTTCATAAAACTAAAACCTTTAACATTCCCTCCGCTAATAATAAGTTCATTATCTTGATTAAAGAAACTTGTATAAGCAGAGAACATCCTCTTATCTTTCTTCATAGAGAAGAGTTTATCCAATTTCACCTTACCTAATTCATCAATTTTCAGCATTAGAGTATGAAATTTCTTACTTCCTTTTGCATTTACTTCAAAAGTAAGATAAGGACCAGTCCCTTTTAAATCATCAAATCCTCTTCCATTATTGTAAATCGCGTAGAAATCGTTAGCATCGGTGAAATAATAAGGAGATTCGAAATAACCATGAGAAAGGAATTTCTTTGAGCTAAAGCTCATCCTCCTTGTAATAAAAGTTTTACTAATTACTTTATTCTCTTCAGAATTTATTGATATAAAACTAAGTTGAGAATTTGTATAAGTATAGCTATCACCTGTATTAGAAATATATTTAGTTATCCATCTATTTTCAACAGGTAGTACTAAATTACCATTTTCTAACTGATAGAATTTAGCTAATTGCCAAGAGAAATCATCCTTTTGCTCATCATATACCTTAAATGTATTGTAGCTAACAATATCTTCTTGCTCTAAATCTAATTTATATATAGTTATGGTCCTATCTTGGTGTGTTGCAAGAAAAACTGTATTAGAATCTAATACGTGAAAGCTCATACTGGATATGTTTTGATCAGAGGCAATACTAAATTCAGACTCCCTACCACCATCTTCACCATTTTTAATCACAACCAACTTATAATCTGCAGTTTTCTTGGTAATAGGTATCTTGTTGGTTGCATACAAATAAACATCACCTGAGTTTTCAATATGGAAGTCGTGGATATTCAAAGTCCCCTCAAAATCATTGTCAAACTTATTTGTCCAAAGTGGAGTATTATCATATTCAAATACATTCATTTGTAAGTAGCCTTTATTGGTTTTCTTATCTACAGCCAAATAATTCAAACAATACTTAGATTTATCTCTCGATTCTGCATAGTACACAATTACCTTCTCACTTTTCTCTACCTCTATATTAACAAGTATTTTCGATTCATTTTTCACTTCTTTTAAAGTCTTGGCATCAAAAACAACAAGCTCAACCACATAACTCCCTTTCTCGTACTGCTTAATCAAGAGGTTTATCTTATTATCCTTAATAAAAGCCTTAACTAGCTCAGTTTCTTCAAAGATTACCCTCTCACTTTTTTCAAGAAGTTCATTCTTTGAATCAGTCTTAATAATATATGTTTCAAGCTTTTCGTAGAACATATTTACCTTTAAATTATAGGAGATAAAATAGTTGTTATCACTTGTTGAGCCTATATATTCCACAACCTCTTTAGCATTATTTGTTTTAATAGGTGTGCTCCAATTCAGTTGCTGTGCATTTAAGAGTACAGAAGAAAGAACGAATAAATAAAATAAAGTAATTTTTTTCATATTAAATTGAATTAAGTTTATTTGCTTAGAAAGGAAGGATACCAATGTTAAGATTAATCCCTATCATATATGCTTTCCTTAGTTTAGTCTCTGCATACTCTGGAAGTGTTAGGTCATCAAATCCAACAGAACCCCAACCCTTTACAGTAAGACCAAAGGAACATCCAGCTCCTATTTGGAAGTAATCATTTATGAAAAACACCTTACCATACTCCATTTTAAAACCTAAGGAGTAAGATTTTTCGTTAAACTCTCTAGGGACAAAATCGTAGTTATAGGTAGAATTGTTATCGACTCCCTCATACCATATCATATTAGGCGTATAAGTCAAATAATCTACTTGAAACTTATAATAGTATCCAAGCGGAGCAATAGCCTTATAGGATTTCATAAAAAATGAATAACCAATTACATTAAGAGTACCTAAGTTTGGAAAACTATAAATATAATCTTCTTCACGTTCAAACTTTGTTTTCATAAAGCTCATCCCCACTCCAAGGCTCAATTTTTTATTTAAAACAAATTCAACACTAGGATTAAAAGAATAATCAAACATCAATGCACCAGTTTCTCCTTTAATGTTTGGAGAGAATAGTGCAGGAATAATATCTGCACCTAAGGAAAATAAGAATCTCTTGCCTTGATAACCACATTGATTATAGGAATTGCTTTCATCATTGATGGTTTTGAAGCTCTTATCTAAAGCTTGCTTCTCAAAATCCTTTGTATTTTCTGATACATAGTTAATAGTGTTATTAGATACAACAGAATTATTCCCTAAGTCGTAAACAAGAAAATTTAACTCCGCTTCATAAACCTGACTAGCCCACTGATAAATGCTTATTGGTAAGAAAGGATAAGCAAAAACAGCTGCCATAACAGTATGAGTTGACTTATAGGCCACATTATTGTCTCTTTTTTTCGCCTTATATAAGGTAATAAAGTTCAAATATGGTGATTTTAATTCCTTAGTATAGTTGTCCAAGTCCCTACTCTCATAATAAATCTCTCCAAACTTATTTAAACTCATCTTAAAATCGTTAATTTTAGCCCTTAGTTGGTAAGAAAAACTTGTGTCAAAGCTATTGTTAGACATTATTATTGGAGTTATACCATTATTCCTTGCTGCTTTTTCGACCATTGTCTCAAATCTCTGAGATAACTTAGCATTTGTTTCTGATGATTTCTTAATCTCGCCTTTCTTATTAAAGGTAATGGTGATTGGTTCAAAGACTATAAGGGTTTTGATATTAGGAATTTTGCCCTCATCCTTTAAATCCTTAATCAAATCACTTGCTTTCTTAGCCTCGTTCTTTTGAAGAGCTGACTCGAATCTTCTAATAAAGTTCTCGTCTTTCTTAATATCTCCAAGCATATAGTTCTCTGTCCTAAATCCTTTTTGATGTCCAACTATCTTTGAAGACTTTATCTTATCGTATTTCGACAAATTAGAATTCTCTTCAATGTTTTGAGGTGCTTCTTCATAAGTTTCGCCCATTTTAAGGTCTGAAAATTTATTCAAATCATCCAATTTCATATCATTTGCAAGGTCTTTTACTATATCATCAAACAGTGCTAAATAATACTTACTTGAATCCTGTTTGACTCCTTCCCAAATATCTCTTATGGCCATTAGAGCGACTTCCTTCTTATTTGCTCTTTCAAAGAAATTTGCAATATATTGTATCTGTCCTTCTGTTTCTTTCTTTGTCATTAAGTATCTTGAGTAATTCCCATAGGTCTTAACCTTCGATATACCATAGATTGAAGCTATCTTAGCCGTTCTAAGAAATGAATTATTAGGGAATTTCTGAAGTAAAATTATAGTATTATAATAAGCTTTTACGTAATTATCGAAAATAATTTGCTGATTAATTGTTTCAAAACGGCAAAGTGTTCTTATAAATTCAAAAGATGATTTACTTTGGAGGAAAGCATTACCAATATGATTTGAATTCTTTTCCATCAGTTTCTCCATCTCAACACGTCTAAGTTTTAAGTTAGGATGAGTAGAAAAGGTATCAATATAGTTATCTCTACTTGAAATTGGAGTAACGGATTCCAAAAAATAACTATCCTTAAACTGATAATACTCATTTTCAAAATAAGACCTATCTAATTTCAATTCATCGAAAGGGAGGTAGGAATACTGCAAAATATCATAAACTCCCATTGGCGAGTTCTTATCATATCCAGCCTTTAAATAATAATCAACATACCCTTGTCTATCACATTCAAATTCCTGATCCCTTGAACGTGAATGATAAGTTAAAAAATCACTAATATCATCGAAATCCTCCTTTATTGAATAGCCGTGTTTCTTTGTATAATGTATAATTTCGTGAGATATTGCAAAGGCAAGCTCAGCCTCAGATGTGCTTTGGGCAATAAGACCTGTTGTTAGGAATAAATAACCCTTACTTGTTGCAAAAGCATTTACCTGAGAAGACTTGATAACATAAACTTTTATTTCATCCCTAAGCTTAGGCTGATTTTTTAATAGCCCATCTACTATATTATTAACATAATTCGATACCGTATCTCCAAAGATTATCTTCCCTGAAAGTATGAATTTCTTAATCTGATTTCTAAGATTGTCCTCGTATTTATCTTTTAGTATCTCTTGAGAGTTTGCAATTTCCAATAAGTTTTCAGGAATTTTCCCTACTGCCTCAAGTCTATTAAAATTATCTATATTTTGGGATTGCACATTTATAGATATATAGCATATTAAAAAGCTAAGTAAGAGTATAGTTTTTCTCATTATTTCAGGAAATTGTTTTTAAAATATATTCTGCAAATATAAGAATGTTTTTAAATTTTAACCAAAAAATCTAATTCTAATTGTAAAAATAGGTGTAATGGACATTTTTAATGGTTTATATTTTGCCTCTTTTGTCTTTCATTTGATATTTATTTGTTCCTTTGTAGAATATGTTTAAACAGAAATAGGCTCTGCTGGGGAGCAACCTATCAGGGATAAAACAGATGACTGACGAAAATGTCAATATCTAAGGGTTTTGGTTTATCAAAGCCCTTTTGATATTTTTGGAAGTCCTTATGCCTTTAAAAACCCATCAATAAATTTCCTCTTCCGCTTTAATGACAGTCCATTGTGATTTCTAAGCTTATTCTTTAAATCTGCAAAATGGCCATCAATAGCATTAGTAGTATTGGGAATATCTAGTTCAAAATAGTCATACCAGGTAAATAGCCATGGTAAGTTATTTTTCAAACTTCTATATGCACTTCGTAGTCTTTTATGAGTATAAAACGACTTGTTAGTCTGTGGATTAATTGTCCTTTCGTTTAAAAAGTCTTGCCATTTATCATGCCATAAATCTAATGTTCCGATAAATGATTCTTTGTCCGTTTGTTTCATTAAGTCCATTATCTCCATGAGTTCTTGAGCGGCTTTGAGTTTTGGTTTCTTTGTTAAATATCTCCTA
>JALNVJ010000082.1 GCA_023227645.1 Bacteroidales bacterium
AACCATAGTCCCTCTTTGAGCCACATAAAGATAACCTGCCTTAACCTCTCTGGAATCAAAGCAAATACCATTTATCTTTTGGTCTCTAATTAACTTATATATATCTTTATACTCTTGCATCTTACCCCTTAATTAAGTTTCAAATGTATATGATTACCTTTCTTAAATCCTGAACCCTTGGGTATGGACTGAGAAACTACCTTGCCCTTGCCATCAAAACTTACCCTTAAACCTTGTTTCTCTAACACATAAACCGCATCCCTAATGCTCATCCCCACAACATCAGCTACAAGATTAGAATTTGTTGATGCTGTTTTTGAAGTAACAATAGTCTTATTTGGTTTTAATCCAATGTTTTGGCAGAATTTATTATAACTATTTTGATTGCCTTTAATTGCATTTGGCATTTGTTTTTCCTCCTTTGAAACCTCTTGATGATAAGTTAACCTTGTTCCCACCACCCTATCCGAAAGATCTCTAAATACAGGAGCTGCTAAATCTCCCCCATGGGTTGCATTTTTCTGGGGTTCCGAAACCACAACTATACAAGAGTATTGAGGATTTTCTGTTGGGAAATATCCAGCAAATGAAGCTCTATGTTGAAGCGCAACTATCCCTCTCTTGCTATAACCTATCTCTGCAGTTCCTGTCTTACCTGCAATTCCATATCCTGTCTTAGACAATCTCTTACCGGTTCCCTTTTCAACCACATTCTTTAATATATCTTGTAGCTTATCAAGAGTCTCCTTCTTACACATTTTTTGCTTAATCACCACAGGTTCAAAAGCTTTTACAATTTCCCCATCCTTAACAATATGACTAACAAACATAGGCTTAACCATTACCCCATTATTTGCAACCCCATTATAGAAAGTAAGCAATTGCATAGGAGTCATAACCGATACATAACCAAAGCTAAGTCGAAGAATATCATCCACCGAAACTCCTTTTTCATTAATATATGGCTTAGGCTCCGCAATCTTTATATCCATATTTAACTTATCGAAATAAAAATATTCTTTTAAGTCTTTTTGAAAATCAACACTTTTCTTTTTAGAAATATAATTATCATAAACCACCTGACTAACACCAACATTAGAAGACATCTCCATCGCTCTTCCAAAACTTACTTTTCCATGATTTATCCTTCCAACATCTCTAATTGTAGTTTTAGCGCCAGGGAATTTCTTCTCAAATGTTGAAACCATGGAAGAGGTATCAATTAACCCCTTATCCAAATAGACCATAGCACTAATAGCTTTAAAGGTTGAGCCTGGTTCAAAATAACTAATTATTGCAATATTAACCTGCTCCACATAATCTCCTTCCTTATTCTTTTCTAACGATGAAATAGCACGAACAAATCCTGTTTTAACTTCCATTAAAATTACACACCCACTTTTAGCATCATTTGAGTCTAAACATTTCCTCAAACTATTTTCTGCCAATTCCTGCAAACGAACATCTATTGTAGTTACTATATCCTTACCATCAATTGCCTTAATTTGCTCATCATTATCCACAGGTATCCAAATCCCTGGATTAATCTTTCTTTCTTTTCTTACACCCGACTCTCCTGCCAAATAACTTGAATAGAAGCCATCAATTCCATCATAACAAGTATCACAACCATCAATAGGCACTCCAATCGTCCTTCTTGCCATTGGATAATATGGATAATATCTTACATTTCTTTCCACAACATTAATATAATTAGTCAGATAGAATTTTCCAGAATGTATAATTTTTCCAGTATCCCTGCTCTTCCTAACCTTCTCTTTAGAAATAAGAGGTAACTTCCTAACTCTTTCCCATTCCTCCAATGTTATATCTTTTTCAACCAAGACATATCTATTGCCCTTATCCATTTGCCTATATTTGCGAAAATAAGCCATATACTCAGACTTAGTTTTACCACCTGTTTTCCCTGCATAAATACGAGCCAAACTATCACATAGGACAGATATTCCTTTCCTATATGTTTCGTTATCAATAACCCTTTGCATGGTTTTTTTCTTTAATTTCTTGTCAAATAAATAAGTATTGCCTAAATCAATATAAACATCATATTTAGGGACATCAGTAGCGAGCATAAGAAGTTCCCCATTATCAGCATCCACACTATAAATACTCCCCCTCTTAGCCTTAACTGGTCGCATCTCCTCATATCTATCTTGCGATAATTTCTTCCAAAAACTTCCCTCAACAACTTGTATGTAAACGATTTTACCAATAACAGAGACAAACCCAATTAAAATAATTAGATATACCCAAAAAAACCGAAACATAATAGTTCTCTTGTCGTCTTGCATTATTATTTATCTCTTATTATTAACTTACTATTCTTAACCTTAGGTTCAGTCTCAGGCACATCAATTAATATCACCTGCTTCTGCTCCTGCTTACTAACTTTTATCCCTCTATCTTTCAATGCCCTTTCAAGTTCCAACATCTGAGTTAATTTCTGGTACACTCCCTTTTGTCCAGCATGTTTTTTTTGCAAATTACTAACCTCAACCTCCAGCTTATCAATTTCCCTAACCGTTTTTTCAATATTATATCTATTTGTTATATAAATAATTATCAAAACCACCCCAATCAAAATTACAGGCAACCAACCCAAGAACCCCCTTCTAACTAAAAAAGATCCATCAATCAAACTCTTTGCCTTTATATTTGTCTTTTTCATTTCTTCTTTGCGATTCTAAGCTTAGCACTACGTGAACGAGGATTTTGCATAATCTCATCATTTGTTGCCAGAACTGGTTTCTTAGTAATCATCTCCATAGGAGAAATCAAATTGCCAAAGAAATCCTTTTCCACTTTAGCCTCAAAATTCCCTGTCTTCATAAAATTCTTAACCAACCTATCCTCAAGTGAATGATAGCTCATAACAACCAATCTCCCATCCTTCTTTAGTAATTCACAGCTCTGAGAAAGCATATCCCTCAATGTACCCAATTCATTATTTACCTCAATTCTAAGAGCCTGAAAAACCATAGCATAAAACTTATTTTCCTGACCCCTAATAGCAAGAGGAGCAAGCAATTCCTTAAGTTCAAATGTTGTATTAATTGGAGATAGATTTTGTATAGAAACAATTTTCTGAGCAATATGATAAGCATTCTTAAGCTCACCATAATCCTTAAAGACCCTCTTGAGCTCCATAATATCGTAGGAATCCAAAACATCCTTAGCTGAAATTCCAGCCTTGGTATTCATTCTTAAATCTAATGGAGCATCAAACCTAGTTGAAAAACCCCTCTCAGGAGTATCTATTTGGTAGGAAGATATACCCAAATCTGCCAATATGCCATCAACTTCAAATTCACGGAAAAGCCTAAGACAATCCTTAAGATTTGAGAAATTATCGTCAATAAAAATAAATCTACTATCGTCAATAACATTCCTCTTAGCGTCCTTATCTTGGTCGAAACCAAATAGCAAACCATCCTCATCCAAACGATCTAAGATAGCACGCGAATGACCCCCACCTCCGAAAGTAACATCCACATAATGACCCTTTGGATTAATTTTCAAACCATCCAAACACTCTAAAAGCATCACTGGATTATGATACTCAGTCTCTAAGTAATTCTGCTGCTGCTTTAACATAATCAAATCCATCGTTATCAATTTCACTATAAATAGAAGCATCCCAAATCTCCATACAAGTAGCCGAGCTCACAAGCACAATATCCTTATCGATATTTGCCACCTTGCGTTGTTCTTTAGGAATAAGGAATCGGTCTGAGGAATCCAATTCAACGATGTTTGATTCAGTTAATTTTCTGAAAAGCCTTTTAGCCTTAGGGTCATAGAGGTTCAATTTGCCTTTAAGATCAGCCACCTCATTTTGGAAGGATTCATAAGTAAATAATTCTAAACACCTGTTATAAATTGACAATCGGACAACAAACCTTAAATCATCAGTAAGAGGCAATTGCTTCTTCATGGCCACAGGAAGTTTAAACCTACCCGTTGCATCCATTTTACAATTTTCTATACCAATTAGTGACGACATATTTTTCCAATTTCTATTCAAGGTTCAAAATTACAACAAAAAAACCAAAAAAACCCATTTGTTAGTAATTTTCTTGCATTTTCTTCCAAAAAAAACCATTTTGCCTAATAATACGGAGTTCTCTTTTAAAGGTTACATGTGTTTTCCACTTGCCTTAGCAAGAATCCTGATTCATACAAAAAAAATAAAAAAAGGTTTAACTTTGCAAGCTGATTTTAACAAGAAATTTAATAATATATGCTATTCAATTCTTTTGTGTTTTTAATCTTCTTCCCCTTAGTTTGTTTGATATATTTTATCTTACCACATAAGTATAGATGGCTTTTCTTACTGATTGCCAGCTATTATTTCTATATGAACTGGAACCCAGCTTATGCAATTCTGATATTTTTCTCCACCTTTATCACCTATGCATGCTCACTCTTATTAGAAAAATACAAAGAAAACCCAAGACCTAAGAGACTATTCCTAACCCTCAGCCTAATAATCAATTTCGGAATTTTATTTGTCTTTAAGTATTTCAATTTCCTAAACGAATCGATATTCCAAGTATTAGAATTAATGAATATAAGGTGGACAGTTCCCAATTTCGACCTCCTACTACCTGTTGGGATATCATTTTACACATTCCAAGCCGTGGGCTACACAATTGATGTTTATAGAGGAGATATAAAAGCCGAGAAACATTTTGGGATATACGCATTATTTGTATCATTCTTTCCCCAGCTTGTAGCAGGACCAATTGAAAGAGCAAAGAACTTATTACCTGAATTTAAGGAAAAACATTATATTGACTTCAACCGCATATCCTCAGGATTCAAAATAATGTTATGGGGATTCTTTATGAAGATAGTAATTGCCGACAGACTCTCAATCTATGTTAATGCGATTTACAATAACGTTGATAACCACAATGGGCTATCATTTATCTTAGCCACCCTATTATTTAGTATTCAAATCTACTGCGACTTTGGAGGCTATTCCAATATTGCAATTGGAACAGCAAAAATTATGGGCTTCAACCTAATGACAAATTTCAACAGACCCTATTTTGCATTATCTATAAGAGACTTTTGGCAACGCTGGCATATTTCACTATCCACATGGTTTAAAGACTATTTATATATATCACTCGGAGGAAATAGAGTTAGCAGAACAAGACATCTATTCAACCTATTCCTTACCTTTTTGGTTAGTGGCATTTGGCATGGAGCAAACTATACTTTTGTGATTTGGGGAGGACTACATGGCATATATCAAGTAGTAGGAGTACTTAAATCCAAGCTAGTGCCCAACCTCAAAACCATAAAACCAATACAAATGCTAATAACCTTTGGATTAGTAGTCTTCGCTTGGATATTCTTTAGAGCCAACACCATAACAGACGCATTTACCATAATAAAGAAGATACTAACCCAACCAGGGAACCTATTCACCGACCAAACAACCCTAGCCTATGCCTTTATAGGGATAGTTATACTACTAATCAAAGACCTAAAAGATGAGTTTAAACTAAATATCCATTTCTCCACCTCCAAATACTTCCTAAAAAGATACCTATACTACGCAACAATGATTACCATTATCCTATTATTTGGAGTCTTTGACAGTGGACAATTTATATATTTCCAATTCTAATTACTTATGAAAAAAGACTTGAAATTAATTATACGAAACATACTCATATTATTAACAATACTAATAGTAATTGATATTATCGTAGGGATATTATTTACAACAATATCTAACAAAGTGGTTGACAAGAACCCAAGCACCATGATAACCGAATACACAATAGAGAAAGTAAATACCGATATCATAATCTTAGGATCCAGCAGAGCCAACCGTCACTACTCCCCCTCAATAATAGAAAAAAAACTCAAACTCACCACCTACAACTGTGGCAAATCGAACCAACTTAATTTCAACTACTCAGCTGCCATGTTCGATGCCTTAGTAAAAAGATATACCCCAAAACTAGTAATCTTCGACATAGAACCAATAATACTAGACAAAGCCTTTGCAAAAGAATATAACCTACCCAACGAACTAAACCACTACTACTTTAAAAATAATCTCTTCAAAGAAATAGTCAATAATGCCGACCCGACAGAAAGGATAAAAATACTCTCCTCCATGTATAGATATAACTCCCGCTTTATCTATATATTTGACCAACTTTTAGCTCCAAAAAACAATATATACCACGGCTACGTACCCCTCAAAAACAAAGGTTATAAACAAAAAATCCAGTACAAATCCTACCAAAAGGAAGGCGAAATAGATCAATTTATAGTAAGCCTATTAAAAAGAACCATAGTACTAGCCAAAGAAAAAAATATAAAACTAATATTTTCCATCAGCCCCCAATACCAAAGCTCAAACTACTCCCAAACAAAGAGCTATAAACTACTCCAACAAATACTAAACGACCAAAAAATCCCGTTAATCAATAACAGCAACACCACACTAATTTCTGATCCAAACGACTATAATGACATCATGCACCTAAACCAAAGAGGAGCAGATAAATTTTCTGAGAAATTTGCAGAACAAGTTATTAAACAGTTATAGTCATTGCAAAGCTTACACCCTATATTTTTCTTAATTAAAAATCTGTCAACATTATTAAAGACAGGTCACCACCTCAGCCTTCCTCGATACTTGCGGAATTCGATTGTGTGAAATATGTTTATATTGAGACCATTGCACTGTAAAAATCAACATTAAAGACTAGCAAACAAGTTGTTAAGTCTTTTTTTTGCTTATCTTTTTCACTATAAATAAGATGGAACTCACAAGTTTTGCAGATCTTGCAGCAGATAAAGATAGGTATAGATTATACTTTACTTATATCAACTATGACTATAATATACGCAATATGATTTACTCAACCAA
>JALNVJ010000083.1 GCA_023227645.1 Bacteroidales bacterium
ACTTGTCTTAGTGCAACTCTTAACCTATTAAACTTGTTTCACTGTTTCACTATACTAAGGGGGGGTGAAACAATGAAACGTATTCATTACTATCGCTTTACGTGTGAAACAAAGTAAAATATTAGAAACAAGTGAAACGCATGAAACAAAAATATCAGTTTTACTATTAAAAACAATGATGAAGAAAAATAAATAATACAGATATATAAATTCATTTCTCTCTTGCTCCTACGATTTCAAAAAAAACAAAGCTCTTTCTCTCTCAAATCAAAGCTCTATTTAAAAACTCCCTTCTTTTTGAAAATAAACAAAGACTTTCTGGAAATAAACAAAGCCTTTTTGGAAATAGATAAAGACTTTTTTCAAAAAAACAGGCTCTTTTTATAATCTGATAATTTGAAATTAAAAGCATTAATTATTTTGTTGAAAACTACGATTATTTATTGATTTTTATTAGGTTATATGAAAAAGATTTCGTATCTTTGTAAAAGATTTAAAAGCATATATGTTTATGCCGCTAATCTACAATTACAAAACAAAAACCTTCTCGATGGTATAGGATAATCGTTTTTAAGTTATGTTTAATTACACAAAAGTTAAGAGGATGATTGTTGTTGGAGCAAATCCTGGACTTAAGTACGTTGCGATAATTAGTCGCAATGGGAGTATGAGTGAGGAACAATTGATTGAAAGAATTGCTTCGGCTTCTTCGTTAGCCGAAAATGACGTTCTTTCTGCAATAAGGGCTTTGCAAATGGAGATAGTTAATGCTACCATGAATGGCATTACAGTGCATTTGAACCAATTGGGTAACTTCACCCCATATCTAAAAGCAAACGCTATGGAGTCTATTGAAGAGGTTGATGCAACAACTATTAAACGTGTTAAGGTCAATTTCAACCCTAATGCAAGATTCAAATCTAAGTTGAAGTCTTCAAATTTTGAATACCGTAACCCAGCTCCAAAAGGGCTTCAAAACGAAGGAGGAGTTTAATTGTTAGTTGTTAATTGTTAATCTTTGGAAAAGGACAATCTCATTGGGGTTGTCCTTTTTATCTATTAATTATTGATTATTATTTTATAATGAATTTAAAAATTTCATGGTATCAACATTGTCGGCAAATTCATTTATTTTTGGGTTTTGAGCTTCTCCCATTTCAATTGAGTTTGGAATAAGTTTGCTATTGGAAACCACACATTGTATATTTTCGTTTTCGTTTTCAATTTCATTAATCACATTATTTATTTCTTTATAATATTCAAAATGAAGAACTGAAACATTAGAAAATAGGCTTTTGTTTTCCAAAATACTTAAAGTGCCGGTATCAATGAATTTAATATTATTCATTATGTATATAGTTTTATAGTAATCGTAGTTGTTTCGGTATTTGTTATGGTCTAAAAAGCTTGAGTATTTTTTACTAGCTTCAATTAGCGGGTTGAAATTAAATCCCTCAGGTACAAATATCTTTGAAATATTTCTGCAACCTAGTCCTTTATGCATTAATATATCATCAATTAGAAGGGGATAGTTGGTGGGAATTGTGTGGGGATTATTATCTTCAACAATAACTCCAATTGATGTTCGAGAATGACGAATAATATTAGGGTAGGAGCCAAAATAATAATCAAAATATCTTGTTGTGTTATTGCTTCCTGTTGCAATGACTGCATCAAAATCTTTTATTCTATCTTCTGTAAATTTTATTCTGTCTTTTAGGGATGGTTCTTGTTCAATTAATAAATCGGCAATAAAAACTAAAAGGTGTTTGTCTTGTGAGGATAGTTTGCAGAGAAGCTTATGACCACTAAGTAGAACACAAAGCATATCGTGAAACCCCACAGCAGGAATATTACCTGCACATATTACTGCTACTGTTTTAGGCGACTTAGCAAATTGATAATTCTTAGTAAATTCTTCTAAATTCTCTTTTGTTAGCCAATTTCCAATTGATTTGAGGGCTAAAACTATACTTTGGGTGTCAAACCAAGGGTTATCTTCATAGCTTTTTTGAATAGCTAATTGTAGTTTTTCATCTTTTTCATCTTGGCTTAACTTATTGTTGATAAATGATAATGCAGATATTATTTTATTTTTCATAGAGTTGTTATTCTTAATTTTGTATGCAAATATAGTTAATAATTTTCTATCCATAAGGTAACAATATTAATGGAAAGAGAGTAAAAGCATATAAAATCGTTTATTAGATGAAAAAAAGATTATTTATATTATTGGTTAGTGTTTTTCTTTGTGTTGATGGATTTTCACAAAAAAATCAAGTATTTAGAGATTTTGAAGTTCAATTGAAGGAATTAATGAATTTAATTTTTGATGCCCCAACTGATAACGAGAGATTTAATGCCAACGAAAGGTTTCTTGTGGTTATTGATGAGGTTCTTTCGATGGAAAATTCTTTTTCATACCCATTCTCCGACCTAAATAGGATAAGCAATTTAAAGTCATCTGATAATAGGTTTAGAATATTTACTTGGGCAGTGGTTTCTCAAGATGGTACCTATGATCATTTTGGATTTGTTCAAGCTATGAATGAAGTAAGTGGAGAATTTGAAGTATATAAGTTAAACGATAAGAGCGAGGAATTGTTTAATCCAGAATATGATAAATGTGATAATGAAAATTGGTTTGGAGCAGTTTATTTTGAACTTATAACTCATAAGTACGAAAACAGAACCTTCTACACCCTTCTTGGGGTTGATGGTAATAATATCTACACTAAGAGGAAGGTTATTGAGCCTATTGTTTTTAAGGCTCGTTCGGGCAAGCCAGAATTTGGATCAACTTATTTCTATAAACAAAAGGATAAAAGACGTTGTGTGTTTGAATATAATGCAGAGGCTAGAATGTTTATGAAATGGGATGACCAATATTATGAAGATAAAACCAGAAGAGCGAAACCTTCATTTATATCATCATTATTTAGGAAAAAGCAGTCTCAAACAAAAAATAGAATTATTGAAACTCCTATTGTTAAAGAATATATGATTGTTTATGAGGTTTTGGAGCCAATGTATGAGGGATTGGAAGGCAAGACTCAGTTTTATGTTGCTTCAGGTTATGTTAATGGATTAATGTTTGAAAGAGGTCGTTGGCGTTTGATTGAAAGTATTGTGCCACGGAATAATAATACGAAAGATTATCTTGAACTTGAGAATAAATCGAATCAGCTCTATACTCCCAAATAAATAAATTTAAAGTTTTTCTTGTATAAAATGTAATCTTTCCGAAATGGTTGTGTCTAAAACAATAAATTCGAAAGATAATAAAACAATATTTTATGCAAAGACATTCAATTACTTTTCTTTTATTACTGTTTTTCACGTCATTTGGACTAGTTGCTCAAAACAAAATAGAAGGAATAGTTTATGATTCAAAAACAAATGAAAAGCTACCTTATGTTAATCTATTTTGGTTAAATACACAAAAAGGAACAAGCACGGATATTAATGGTAAGTTCAGTATAAATACTATCTCAAATAATAATAAATTAGTTTTAAGCTATATTGGTTATTTTAATGATACGATAGTAGTAAATAACCCATCCAAAGACCTTAAATTACATCTTAAAGAAAATAAAACTCTTTTAAGTCAGATAACAATAACTGAAAGGAAGCAAAGCTCTTTTATGTCTAAAATGAGTTTAGAGCAAAAAGAAGTGATTTCAAGTGAGGGATTAAAGCATTTGGCTTGTTGTAATTTGGGAGAAAGCTTCGAAAACTCAGCAAGTGTTGATGTTGGTTATTCTGATGCTGTTTCGGGTTCCAAACAAATTCAACTTTTAGGATTAACAGGAGTTTATTCTCAATTGCTTTTAGAAAATATGCCATTCCTAAGAGGGCTATCTTCTCCTTTTGGATTAGGATATGTTCCTGGCTCTTGGATGGAAAGCATCTCAATAAGTAAAGGGGTAGCTAATGTTGTTCATGGCTACGAAACAATGACAGGACAAATTAATATCGAATACGAAAAGCCAATGGACTCAGATCCATTCTTCATTAATATCTACACAAATTCAGAGCTTAAAGGAGAATTAAATGCCAAGGCAAATATCAAATTAAACGATAGACTCTATACTGGTCTTTATCTTCATGGCTCTTATTTTGGAAGAGAGTTAGATCACTTAGGAAATGACGGCTTTATGGATTATCCTAAACAATCACAATTCAATATTCTTAATCGTTGGCAATATGAGGGCAAAGGCTACCATAGTTCAACCTTAATAAACTATTTGCATGAAAGAAGAACAGGAGGAGAGCTTGGATTTAAGAGTGATATGAAGGGAGATACTAATATTTATGGATTAGGAGGAGATGTTGATAGGCTTCATTTTCAAACTAAAAATGGATGGGTTGTTGGTCATTCGGGTTCAATAGGAACTCAGATTTCAGGAACATATTTCAAGAACGAACAATTCTTTGGCTTAAATAACTATAGTGGAGAAGAGTCAGATGTGTATGGTAATTTTATCTTTGCAAATGAAACCCGTAATGCTCATCAATACACAGTTGGAACCTCATTTCGCTATACCAACCTCAAAGAAGATTATTTAGCAATTGGAAATGGCACAAGTTTCAACACCTCCAGTCCATTAATTAAAGATGCTTTTTATAAAGAGGAGGTTATTCCTGGGGTATTTGGTCAGTTTTCATTTATTTATGGCAAGGTATTCAATGCAACCTTTGGGTTGAGATATGATTATAACTCACATTATGATGAGAACTTAATAACTCCAAGACTTCATTTTCGATGGCAGGCAGATGAGGATTTAATTATTAGAGGAGCTGGTGGAAAAGGATATAGGAGTGCTAATATAATTGCTGATAATTTTGGACTGCTTGCATCTTCACGTCAAATAATCATTAAAGACAATAAGCCTTTGGAGATGGAAGATGCTTGGAATGGAGGACTAAATATTAGCAAAACTTTTAAAACTAAAGATAACAGACAACATTCAATAACACTAGACTATTATCATACAAATTTTGTTAATCAAATTGTTATGGATTTAGATCAGGATTCTCGTCAAGCAATTTTCTATAATCTTGATGGAAAATCTTATTCTAATAGTGTGCAATTAGATATATCCCTTGAGCCAATTCAAAGATTTGTTATAAGCTTAGCAGGACGTTATAATGATGTGAAGACAACTTATAATGGTGTCCTTATGGATAAGGCTTATGTTAGCAAATTTAAGGGTTTGCTTGTATTATCTTATAAAACAAAATACGATAAATGGATGTTTGATCTTACAACCCAATTTAATGGAAAACAAAGAATACCTCTTAATTTAGGATCAAAACAAGGTTATTCAGATCCTTATATTTTTATCTTAGGACAAATAACACGTAAGTTTAAAAACTTCGATATATATTTTGGATGTGAAAATATAACAAACTATGTTCAGCAAACACCAATTATTGGAGCCGATAGGCCATTTAGTGATAGCTTTGATGCTTCAGTTGTTTATGCTCCTGTTATGGGAAGACTGTTTTATGGTGGAATAAGAATAACAATAAAATAATTATAATAATAAATAATAAAATCAGAAAAATGAAAAAGGTAATTTTAATTGCGTTTATTTTTGTTTTTGGCTTAGGTATAGCTCAAGCTCAAACAAAGGATAAAGACGCAATGCCAAAAGAAGCAACAACAATTATAAGTTTAAACAAGCTTTGTTGTGATAGTTCAATACCATTAATTGAAAAAACTTTAGCTTATGAAAAAGGAGTTAAGAAATTTGAGGTTTCATTGGAAGATAAAACAGTAAGCGTTCTTTATAAAACCAAAGCAACTTCTCCAGAAAGGATTGCAAAATCATTAGCCAAGGCTGGATTTGAAGCAAATGGGATAGAAGCTGATGAAAGAGCAATTAACAAACTACCAGAATGTTGTAAAAATACAGCAAGAGGCATTTCGGGTGGCTGTTCACACAGTAAATAGTCATTAGTATAAACTATTCTTCCTCTTCTTCACTTTCTTTTGGCTCAATCTTCTGACATAGTTTATTTAGAAGCTCTTGAGCCTTGGGGTGATTCATATTTGCGGAAGTTTCAAGCTCTTGACAAATCTTTTTATCGAGTTTTTTCCGTCTTGAACTAGCATTCTCTTGAATATATATTAAGGCTAAGTGATAGTGAGCATCTGGATTTTGGAAATTAAGCTCAATTGTCTTTAATAAGTCTTTTTTAGCCTTTTTCATTTCTCCCCTTTTAAATAATAACTTTCCTCTATTATAATAAGCATCTGCGTGTTTGGGATCTAAGTCAATGGCTTTTGAAAAATACGATTCGGCATTTGCAGTTTGTCCAGAGTTGATTTGTGCAATTCCAATATTATTATGGGTAAATGGATGCTTGGGCTCGAGGGCTAATGTTTTGTAAAAATCAATTAATGCAGAGCCATAATCTCCAATATTTATATAAACTATCCCTCTATAATTATATGCCGAAGGGAAACTGTCGTTTAGTTTTATTGAATAATTAAAATCATCAATTGCACCGTGGTAATCTTTTAAGAAATTCTTTGCAATAGCTCTTAAATAATAAGTTTCAAAATCTCCAGGGTCTTGAGAAAGTATAATGTTATAGTCTTCAATTGCTCCTTTAAAGTCATCTATAAATCCTTTTGCAACTGCTCTTTTCTTATAAACCTCAATGTTTTTATACCCATATTCAATTGAAGAGTTATAACTCGCCAAAGCAGATATGTATTCTTTTCTACTTAGTTTTATTTCTCCAAATAAATAATATAAAAACCCATTTTCCAATTCATTATCAATAGCATTAAGTAAGTCGGAATAGGAATCTGTATAGTTTTTTTGCGAATAATTGATAAGGGATTTAATAGCATAGAGTTTCTTTGGGAAATCTTCCTTGTTTAATGCAGAATCAAT
>JALNVJ010000084.1 GCA_023227645.1 Bacteroidales bacterium
TCAAGACTAATTGAAATTAAGGAAAAGAATATTTCTGTAGATTCTATTACTTTTTCTGGTAATGGTGAACCTACAATCCATCCAGATTTTCGTGAGATTGTAGATTTTGTTATTGAGTTAAGAAATAAATATTTAAGAGATGCTAAGATAACTGTTCTGTCAAATGCTACAACCCTAGTTAAGGAGGACGTCTTTGAGGCATTACATAAAATAGATAATCCAATTCTTAAATTAGATGCAGGAAGAGAGGAAATGTTTTATGCAATAAGTAAAACAAGCCCTAATCAAATTTCTTTCGAAACAGTTAAGCAAAGGTTGATTGCTTTTGGTCATAATGCAATTGTTCAAACTCTTTTAATTAGAGGAGAAAATGATTCGATAAAGCTCGACAATACTAGCAAGGAAGAGTTTAGTGCATGGCTTGAAATAGTAAAACAAATTAATCCTCGTCAAGTAATGCTATATGCAATTGATAGGGTTACGCCTGAAAGTAAATTAGAAAAACTTACAATAAAAGAACTTGAGTTTTTTGCAGATAAAGTAAGGGCAATAGGCATAGAGACCAAAACTTACTAAAAGAAATTCTTATGACACTCAACGAATTAAAGAACGGAGAGAAGGCTGTAATAGTAAAGATAAAGGGTAGGGGGTTGTTTCTTAAAAGGATTACAGAAATGGGATTTGTTAAGGGGCATATTGTTGAGGCTATTAAGGCAGCTCCATTCAACGATCCTGTTCAATATAAAATCCTTTCATCTGAAATATCAATCAGAAGATCAGATGCTCAATTGATAGAAGTAATTCCATTAGATGAATCAAATATAAAGGATTATTCGTTTGGGTTTTCAGGAGTAAGAGATAATAATTTAATAGAAAAGAAGATAATATCTGGTAAGGATAAGATTATCGATATAGCCTTAGTTGGTAATCCAAATGCAGGAAAAACATCATTATTTAATGCAATTTCTGGACTTAGAGAAAAGGTTGGGAATTATTCGGGAGTAACTGTTGATGCTAAAACAACAATTGTAAAGTACAAGGGCTATAAATTTAATGTTATTGATCTGCCAGGAACATATTCCATTTCTGCTTACACCAATGAAGAATCTTATGTTAGGAAATATCTATTTGATAATAATCCAGACATTGTAATTAATGTTATTGATGCTTCGAACTTAGAGAGGAATCTATTCTTAACTACCCAGTTAATTGATATGGATATTAAGTTGGTTATTGCTTTAAATATGTATGATGAGTTAGAAGAAAAAAAGGACAACTTCGATTATCATTTATTTGGTAGCATGACAGGAGCACCTCTTGTCCCAACTCAAGCAAATAAGAAAAAAGGAATACCCGAATTGTTAGACTCAGCTATTGAAGTGTATGAAGGAAGAAATAAAACATCCAGACATATACATATCAATTATGGAGGCATAATTGAAAGGAGTCTTGCGGTCTTAACAGCTAAAATAAGAGAAAATAAAAACTATTCAGAGAAAGTAGCTGCAAGATATTATGCAATAAGACTATTGGAGAAGGATCAAGAGATAATTGATGAAATAGAAACATGGATTGATCATGATGATGTTCATGAGGTTGCTAAAAATACAATAAAGAAAATTGAGCATGCCTTTAAAGAGGATAGCGAGATAGTTATTACCAATGCAAGATATGGATTTATTATTGGAGCCTTAAGAGAAACTTATAAGCGAGCGGAGAAGAAGAAAGAAAAAACACAAACCGAGAAAATAGACTCTATTCTAACTCATCCTATATGGGGTTATCCAATCTTCTTTTTCTTTATTTGGCTAATGTTCTTTTCGTCATTCAAAATAGGGCAATATCCTATGAATTGGATAGAGTGGATTGTTGGAGAGTTTGGACAAATTGTACATAAGATTATTCCACCTGGAGCTTTTGCTGATTTAATTTCGCAAGGTATTATTGGAGGAGTTGGAGGAGTAATAGTCTTCCTTCCTAATATTGTTATTTTATTTCTTTTTATTTCATTAATGGAAGATACTGGCTATATGGCAAGGGTGGCTTTCCTTATGGATAAGATAATGCATAAGATAGGCCTCCATGGCAAGAGTTTTGTTCCAATGATTATTGGTTTTGGGTGTAATGTTCCAGCAATTATGGCAACCAGAACATTAGAAAATAAAAAGGATAGATTACTTACAATGTTAATAATTCCTTTTATGTCTTGTAGTGCTAGGCTTCCTGTCTATATTCTTATTATAGGAACTTTCTTTCCCCAAAACGCTATTTTAATTCTAAGTTCATTATATCTTTTCGGAATACTTCTTGCGGTTTTATTTGCAATAATATTTAAGAAGACAATAATGAAAACAAAGGGAGTGCCTTTTGTTATGGAGCTTCCTCCTTATAGAATTCCTACCCTAAAAGCAATCCGTATTAATATTGGATTGAAAACAAAATACTACCTTAAAAAGATGGGAGGGGTTATCTTAGTTGCTTCAGTAATTATATGGTCACTTGGGTATTTTCCTCAAAAGGACACTTCAAGAATAGAAGAGTCATATATTGCTTCAATAGGAAAATGTTTGAATCCAGTTTTTGAACCTTTGGGTTTTGATTGGAAAATAGGAGTTAGCCTCTTGGCAGGAACATCTGCAAAGGAGGTAATAATTAGTACTATGGGTGTATTATATGAAAAGAATCCTGATGCAAGCGATCAGGCCTTAGGACAAAGGCTAAAAAAAGAAATTCACACAAGAGGGCATAAGATAGGAATGCCAGTTTTCACAACAGCAACAGCTCTTAGTTTATTGGTCTTTGTGTTAATATACTTCCCTTGTGTTGCAGTTTTCTCAGTTGTTTGGAAAGAAAGTGGCAAGCTCTTTTGGGCTATATTACTGGTCACTTACACAACTGTTCTTGCTTGGGTTATTTCATTTTTAGTTTATAATATTGCTTTATGGATAATATAAAAGAAGAGAAGAAGAGGTATAGAAAAGAAGTTAAGCTTGCAAAAGAAGGATATTCTTTTTTTCAAAAGAAAGAACTCTCAAAACCAGTATGGGAAAAGCTTGAGAAGGAAGATTATTTTATAAACTCCAATATAGTCTTAGCTTATTGGTCGATGAGTGATGAGGTAAGAACTCATGAGTTTATTCTAAGATGGTATAAGAAAAAAACAATCCTACTTCCTTGTGTTGAAGGAGATATTCTTAAGCTCAGAGTTTTTGAAGGAATGGAAACGATGAGAAAAGGAGAGGCCTATTCTATATTGGAACCCATAGGAAAAGAATTTGCAGATACTGATAAAATAGACCTAATGATTATCCCAGGGATTGCTTTTGACAAAGAATATAATCGATTAGGAAGAGGAAAGGGTTATTATGATAAACTACTCTCTTCAGCTTGTTCAATCAAGGTTGGAGTTTGTTTTGAGTTTCAATTCTTCGATAAAATCCCAACTGAGGAGTTTGATATAAAAATGAATTACATATTGAGATGAAAAAATATAAACTATTTATTATTGCATGCCTAACTGGAGTTTTTTTAGCATTATCTTGGCCTAGTTATGGATTTGCACCATTGCTCTTTGTTGCCTTTACTCCTCTTCTTTGGGTTGAAGACTATATTTCAAGAAATAAATCTTCTTTCTCAAAGTTTATTATATTCAAATATTCATTTGTTAGTTTCTTTATCTTTAATATAATAACATCCTATTGGATATGCTATTCAACCCTTTTTGGATTAGTTGCCCCTATTCTTAATGCATTATTAGGAGCTTTAGTCTTTCAAGTCTACCATATAACAAAGATATCCTTATTTGATAATAAGAAAGGTTTTATTATTCTTCCTCTTTTGTGGATATCAATGGAATATCTACATATGCATTGGCAACTTACTTGGCCTTGGATGACACTTGGTAATGGATTTTCTACAATGCCTATTTTAATTCAATGGTACGAATATACTGGAGTGTTTGGAGGGAGCTTATGGATATTTATCTTAAACTATTTTGCTTATAAATCCATTAAAGAATTTTGTTTTAATAAAGAAACAGGGAAGCTAAACCTTTCAGATAAAAAGAGATTTACTCTTAACGCTTCTTATTTTCTTATTTCAGTTCTTATCCCTATTATTCTTTCTCTTGTAATTTTAAATAATTATAAGGATGAGCCCAATAAGCCAATTGATGTAGTAGTCCTCCAACCCAACCTTGAGCCCTACGACCCAGCCCTACAATTACGCAATTATGAAATTATCGATTTGTTAATTTCTATGGCCCAAACCAAAACAGATAATAATACTAGTTTTATCTTAGCTCCTGAGGGTTGCTTGGAAGAGAGATTATGGGAAGATCATATGAACGAAAATATTAGTCTACAAAGGTTAAGTGAATTTGTTGGACAATATGATAAAGCACAAATGATAACAGGTTCATTTACTCGTAAGCTACAATCTGAAGATGAAAAGGACGAAGCCTCTCGAAAAATTGAATTTGCTCCAAAACCATATTATTCTGTTTATAATAGTGCCGTACATATAAAGAAAGACAATGATTTTGAAGTTTACCATAAATCAAAATTAGTTCCTGGAGTTGAAAGACTACCATTTAAAAAATATATAGGTAAAATACTAGACTTTGCAATTAAATTAGGGAACCTCCCAGTAGGGACATTAGCTGTTGATAATCAAAATGATTTCTTCGTATCTCAAACCTCGTCAGTTAAAGCAACAACTCCTATTTGTTATGAATCAGTTTATGGCGGTTTTGTTGGGAAGAATGTTAGAGAGGGAGCTGAAGTAATTTTCATTATTACTAATGACTCATGGTGGAAAGACACTCAAGGATATAGGCAACATGCATCCTACGCTTCACTTAGAGCAATTGAAACTCGTCGTTATATTGCCAGAAGTGCAAATACCGGAACATCTTGTTTTGTTAATCCAAAGGGAGAGATAAGTCAAAAAACGAAGTTTTGGACTCAAGACGTTATCAAAGCCTCATTAATCCCTCAACAAAGAATTACTTTCTATGTTAGATATGGAGATTATATTGCAAGAATAGCAGTATTTTCTTCAATTATTATATTATTAATATCTTTAATTACAGGCTTAGTAAACCGTAAGAAATTAGAGTCAAATAAAACAAAAGAAACAAATTAATCGATATAAAACTCAAATCTATGTTTAAAAAAGTACCACATACCTATGTTATTATATTTTCTCTAATTGTTATTGCAGCAATCGCAACTTGGTTTGTCCCTGCTGGAGAATTTATTAGAGAGGCTCAAACAACTGATAGCGGAAAAATAATTGATGGTATTGTTCCTGGTTCATATCATAACGTTGAACAAGCTCCCCAAACTTGGCAAATAATGTCTGCATTCTTTAAAGGGTTTCAAAAAGCTCCAGGAATAATTGCATTCCTACTTATTCTTGGTGGTGCATTTTGGATATTAAACGAAACCAAAGCCATCGATATGGGAGTTCAATCCTTTCTAAGGCGTAGTAGTAAGCTCGATAAGTATAGGTTATTGAAATGGATAGGAGTCAATAATATTATCATTATCATTATTATGATAATGTTTTCTGCCTTTGGTGCAATATTTGGAATGAGCGAGGAGACGATAGCTTTTGTAATAATATTTGTTCCTCTTGCCATAAGTATGGGTTATGATTCTATTGTTGGAGTTTCTATGTGTTTCTTAGCGGCAGGACTTGGTTTTGCAGGCTGTATACTAAACCCTTTTACCTTAGGAATTGCTCAAGATATAGCAGGAATAAAGATGTTCAGCGGAATAGAATATAGATTAGTAATGTGGGTTATAATAACAGCTCTTGGAATAGCTTATATATTATGGTACGCTAAGAAGATTAAGAAAGACCCAAAAAAATCAATAATGTATGAAGAGGATAATTATTGGAGACATAACCAAGCAACAGCTAATGAACTTGAACCTACAAAAGCAAATCGTGGTACTTGGCTTTCCTATATTTTTACATCACTAATAATTATTGCATATTCTATTTATGTAGGACTTAATCCAGACCTATTTAGTGGAGGCTATTCAACCTATATCTTCCTCTTAGTATTAGCAATTCTCTTTATTTTCTTTGGATATAAGATGGTTAAGAAGTCAGTACAAATGTTCTGTCTATTTATTCTAATATTCACAATCATCTATCTAATTGTTGGAGTAATGATTTTTGAATGGGGCTTTGTTCATATTGCTGCTCTTTTCTTCACAATGGCTATTATTTCAGGGATTGCCTTAGGAAAAGATGCATCTGAAATATCTAAGCTCTTTATTGAGGGAGCAAGAGATATGCTAAGTGCAGCCTTAGTTGTTGGGCTTGCAAGTGGTATAATTATTATCTTAGAAGACGGAAAGATTATCGACACTTTCCTTAATTCAGTTGCCACCTCAATAAACGGTTCAGGACAGGTTGGAGCAATTAGTTTAATGTATGGATTCCAATCAATACTTAATGCAGTTATTACCTCAGGCACAGCAAAGGCAGCAATGCTTATGCCAATGTTTCGTGAGATTGCAATTATGACCGACATTTCACTACAATCTGCTGTTACAGCTTTTCATATTGGCGATGGTTTCACCAATCTAATTACTCCAACATCGGGTGTTTTGATAGCAGTCTTAGGAATAGCGAGAATACCTTATGCAAAATGGGTGAAATGGTCGTGGAAATTTATCTTAGCAATGGTTTTCCTAGGCTGGATATTACTAATCCCAACAGTTTTAATGGAATTACCAGGGTTCTAATAAACTAAATTTCAAAAATATTAATTATTCTCAGT
Source organism: Bacteroidales bacterium (assembly GCA_023227645.1). GTDB lineage: Bacteria > Bacteroidota > Bacteroidia > Bacteroidales > P3 > UBA10566. The sequence goes on from JALNVJ010000084.1 coordinate 6,800, forward strand.
CGATTTTTATCTAATTCAATTGAGATGCAACTTTAGTAGGCTAATAAATTTTGTAGGTCTTGATATAAATTTCCTAGGTCAAGACCGTTGCAAGGTAAAAGTCA
>JALNVJ010000085.1 GCA_023227645.1 Bacteroidales bacterium
CTATTGCACTTGAAACCAAAAGAATAATAGTTGCTCCATGCAAAAAATATTCAATCTCAATATCTATTTGCGACGTTAGTGATAATTCATATAACTCTGCAGTCTATCTTGGGGCTAATTCTTTTAAAACAGATGCTGTTGAGCTTAATGGAAACCCTTCTGGACCTCAAATTAATGATACATTATTAAAAGCTTCATGTTCCTCAACCACTATTAGAGCAAAACTTAATAGACCTGCTACAGCCTACGATCAATATACTTTTCAAGTTTTTGGAGACATGGTTGAAAATATTGATTACGAACCATTTGGAAACCAATTAACCTTTCCTGAAGGAGACTCTATCGCTGAAGTAACAATACACTTTAGAACAGATCCTTCAGATGTTCCCGGAGATATAAAAATAATGAAAATAATATCTGAAAACACAACTCCATGCTCAGTAATGGATACAATAATCATTAAGACAATAGTCCCTGAAGTTTTTGAATTTTCTTTTGTCAGAAACGACACAGTTTATTGCAATGATGTATTACCTCAAAGAGAGTTGTTGTCGGCAGAAGCTATTAATGGGATTGTAAACACAACATATTTATGGACAGGACCTGATGGTCTGCCAATTGGAGAAACTCCAAACTCAAGCAATAATTATGTAACAATCACCAATCCAATAACTATTACCATTACTGCAACAGATGAATGTTATAGGCAAATTTCAAAAAATATTAGCTTTTCGGTTAATACAGGCACCACCGAAGTTAGTGCTGATAAAGATAAGATCTGCGAGGGTGATAGCATTCAACTTTCTTGCACAAATGCCGTAACATGTATTTGGACATCAATTCCTGCCGACCTAAAATTAGCACAAAATAGCACTCTAATAAACCCTATAGCAATGCCAAGCTCCCAAACTATTTATATGGTTACTATTAACGATATGTATGGTTGTGAGGCTAAGGGTCAAATTTCTATTACTGCATACCCAAATGTTGAAGCCAAGATGTCTTTAAATCCAAACAAACTAACTTATATTGATTCGCAAACTCGTTTTATGAACCTAACATCTAATTCTCATTCAGTGTTTTGGGATTTAGGAGATGGAACAACAACAACTGAAGAAAATGGATACCATAATTATCCTAATGACCATGAAGGGGAGTATGATGTTATGTTAATTGCATTTAATGAAGCCTTATGTCCTGATACTGCAATGGGGAAAATTATTGTTAAACCTGACTTCACAATATATCTTCCAAATTCATTTACACCTGGAACTGGAGATATAAACTCAATATTTATGCCATTCACTTCAATTCCTATAAAATATGAACTTTCAATATTTAATCTATGGGGAGAAAATATCTTTACAACCAATAACGAAATTGGAGGAGGTTGGAATGGAAAATTGAAGAATGGAAGCTATGCACAAGACGGAACTTATGTTTGGTATCTAGTTTATAAAGACGGAGACGGGTTAAATCAAAAAAAGAAAGGCAATGTTGCTGTTATTGGCAGTCCAAAATAAGAATAAAACCGCTCTAAAATCTTATAATCCTAGGTATTTAACTTTTTTATGTTGAAAAATATATCAATTCATTGGTTGTATTTCGTTATAATTGTGTAATTTTATCCCTTGAAAAATAATATAATTATGAACAGAAAACTTTTAGCTCTTATCCTTTTATGTAATTTGTTTAGTTTTAGCTTAATGGCTCAAAGAACTGAAAGCATAAAAGAACCTCAACGAATCTTAGATGATGCAAAAGCATTTTTTAACGAACAAAAATATGCTGCAGCCTACCTACAATATGCTAATTATATTGATTTATATAAAAAAACCAACAAAGCAGACCTTGCAGATGCATATTTCTATAAAGCAATATCAGCCTCAAACCTTGAAAACAACGATGCAGATAATCTAATCAGAGAATTTCTAACTCTCTTTCCTAATAGTGTAAGAAAGAATGATGCTTATTTTAGCTTAGCAAATTTCTATCAAAAACAAAATGACTTCAGAAGTGCTATTAAAACTTATAAAGAAATAGAGTACGGAAGCCTAACAAGCGATCAAAAGCTTGAATTTAACTATAAACTTGGATACTGCCTTTTTAATATCAATGATTTTGAGATAGCAAAAGGCTATTTTGCAAATGTAAAAGACACTAGAAGCAAGTACTCTTCTCCTTCAACTTATTACTATGCACATATTCTATATAGCGAAGGAAAATACGACTCGGCATTAAAGGAATTTAAGAGCTTGAAGAATGATAGAAACTTTAAAGGTATTGCACCATATTATATTGCTCAAATATATTATATTCAAAACAACTATTCAGAGTTGGTTAAACAAGCTCAAGAACTTTCCCAACTTTCAAATTCTAAACGCTCATACGAAACAAATAGGATGCTTGGCGAGGCATATTGTAAGCTTGAACGATTTGAGGAAGCAATACCATACCTAAAAAAGGGAGTTGAAGATAATCCAGCAGCAACACCTGAGGATAATTATTTACTAGGTTATACTCTGAGCAGAAGCGAACATTATTCAGAAGCTATTCCTTTCTTATTAATAGCATCTAAAAATAATGACTCAATTTCCCAAAATGCCCTATATAATCTTGCTTATTCTTATTTAAAAACTGGCGACAAAATTTCTGCTCGATCTTTTTTCAAGGAAGCTTATACATTAGATTTTGACCCTTCAATAAATGAAGACGCCCTTCTTAACTTTGCAAAACTATCCTACGAGCTACCAAATCCATTCAATGAAACACTACAATCATTTCAACTCTATTACGACACCTATCCTAAATCGAGTAAAATAAATGAAGTTAAAGAATACTTAGCACAACTTTATGGAGCTTCAAAAAACTATCAACATGCCCTGAAACTTATTGAAGAACTCCCTTCAAGGAGCAAAACCATTAATGCAGCTTACCAAAGAATTGCATTAAATAGAGGGATTGAAGTTTTTAATGAAAATAACTATACAGAAGCAATACAATTATTTAACAAGAGCTTAGAAAATCAAATTGATAATAACCTTACAGCTGCTGCCTATTTTCTTAGAGGAGAATGCTCGTATCGTTTGGGAAATTACGAGGGGTCAATTAGAGAGTTGAATTCTTTCTATAAGGTGCCAAATGTTAATAAGAGTACATATTACTCTAAAGCAAATTACTCAATGGCATATAATTATTTCAAGAAGAAAAACTATAAAAAGGCTCAAGATTATTTTAGTAGCTTCCTTAATGCCAGCATTGGAGAGCACCCTCAATTAATTTCAGATGCTCATAATCGTATGGCCGATTGCTATTATATGGAAAGAGATTTCAATAATGCAATCAAAGAATATAATTATGTTATTAATGCCAACCTTATTGATATTGACTATGCAACATATCAAAAAGCACTATCAGTAGGAGCATTAGGAAACGTGGCTAACAAGTCAAATATACTACAAAAAGCAATCACAGATTTCCCAAATAGTTCATATAAAGCGAGCATGTTATTTGAACTTGCAAATGCCTACTTAGTATTAGAACAAAACGAAAAAGCACTTCAAACCTATACCAAAGTTGCACAAGACCATCCGCAATCAATTCACGCCAAAACTGCAATTAGCAAGATTGGAATGCTTTATTATAAGGATGGAAAAGATGATATGGCATTAAAAACCCTTGATAAATTAGTAAAATCCTATCCAAAAACTGAAGAGTCTCAGTCAGGGATAAAAAGTATAAGAACAATTTATGTTAGTCAAAACAAGGTTGAGGAATTTTCTGAATATATTAAAACAGTACCTGATGCCAATTTCACGGTAAATGAAGAGGATTCAATTACTTTTGAAGCTGCAGAGAATTTATATATGAGTGGAGATTGCAAAAAATCAATTAAAGGATTTAGAGATTATCTAAAGAAATTCCCTATTGGATTCTTCTCTGTTAATGCAAACTATTATTTAGCTGATTGTTTAATGAAAGAAAACAAAAAAGATAGTGCCTTAATTTCATTTATGTTTATTTGTTCATCTCCAAAGAATATGTTTACCGAAAAATCCCTTTTAAACGCTGCAAATATTAGCTACGAAACTAAACAATATAAACAAGCAAACACACTATATAAAAGATTACAACAAGAAACAGAAATAAATAATCATAAGGCCTTGGCAGAAATTGGAATAATGCGAACTGACTTCTATTTATCTCAATTTGAATCAGCCCTTGCTTCAGCACAAAAAGTACTATCCATTGCCAAAAACACAAATTCAATAAATGATGAAGCTAATTATATAATTGCTAAAAGTTATTATTCAACAAGTGACACAGTTAATGCCCTTAAAGAATTTACTAAGCTAAAGAAATCTAAGAATGGGGATTATTCAGGTGAGGCAAACTATATATTTGCAGAAAACGCCTTTAATAATCAGAAATATGGAGATGCAGAAAAATTAATATTAGCAATTTCAGCCAATCCAACAAGTGAGTATTGGTTAGCAAAATCAATTATACTATTGGGAGATGTTTATGTTAAGAAAAATAAGAATATGATAGCAAAACAAACCTACCAAAGTATTGTAGAGAATTACGATGGAGAAGAACTTGTTGAACTTGCAAAATCAAAAATTGAGGTAATTGAAAACGCAGAAAATGCAATTAAAGAAAAAGCTCAAATAAAGGCTCAACAAACAAAAGAAGAGGTTGACGAAATCATTATTGATGGAAGTAACTCAAATAAGAAACCATTACCAGAGGCTAATTCAGCTCAATAATAATACTAAAAAATATTTTGAATATGAAAACTATAAATAGAATCCAATTATTTGGACTAATGTCATTAGCTGGTTTTGGATTAATGGCTCAAGGGACAATAAAAGACACCACGCAAAGAGATATAAGACAGAATTTGAATGAAAATGTTATTATTACAACTCAGTTTGATCCTGTTGTTAATGAGGCTATGAAAATTTCAGATAACCCGAGTATATTCGACACCAGCTTTATTATTCCAGACCTTAAATATGAAATAATAAATAATGTTTTCCCAACCAAATACACCGTTGAAGAGATTAAAGCAGCTAAAGTTAAGGGCGAACCTATTTCTATGCTATATAATGGGAATATTAAGGCAGGAATAGGGACATATCTAACACCTTATTTTGAGGGAATATATTCAGAAACAAGAAACAAATCATTACTTTACTCCATTCATGCCCGCCATTATTCTTCTCATTGGTCAATTGAAGAGTATGCAAAAAATCATTTTGCAAATAATGATATCAATATATATGGAAAGAAAATTTGGAATAAGTTTTTTGTTGATGCAAAAGCATATTATAATAATTCAATAAACTATTATTATGGATTCAATAACGATAGTTTAAACATAGATAACTCAGACTTCAGAACAACTTGGCATAATATTGGTTTTAAAGCAAACTACGAAAGTTTATTTCGTAATGACGATGCCCTTAATCATAAATTGAGCTTAGGAATTGAAGATATTTTTGGCAAATGGGGGAGCAATGAACTAACAGTTAGGTTTGATGCAGAAGCCTCCAAGCGATTTGAATTATTTGATCAAGACAAACAACTATTAGGTTTAGAATTGTCATACCTCAATTCATTAAATAATTGTGATGCCTCAATCCTTTGCTCAGCACCTTATTTTTCAACAATGGTAATCCCTATAGATTTAATTGCTAACCCTACCCAATCTTATAATACTAGCTTATTAAGCATAAAACCTTATTTCGACTTTAAGGTAGATAAATTTCAACTACATACAGCAATTGATTTTGTAACTGAATTTGGACAAGAAAAAGATTTTTATGTTTATCCAACAATTATTGTCTATTTCCCATTAATCCCTAAGAAAGTATATTTTGACGGAGGTTTAATAGGAAATATTGAAAGAGTTTCTCTAAACAATATTAGAATAGACAACCCTTATATCAGCCCATACCTCAAAATTAAACCAACTTCCAACTTTAAGTTATTTGCAAAGCTCAACTCAAGTTTTTCCGACAAACTTGGAATAAATATTGAAGCAGGACTACAAAGCTTTACTAATATTCATTTCTATACCATAGACTCTATGGCTCAATTTAATAATATCTTTAATATAGTTTATGACGATGCAGTTAGATATTATCTTAAAGCACATTTAGAATATAATATTATTAAAACATTTTCTCTTAACCTAGATGCAGAGCTCCAATCATACAAGACTGACAAACTAGATTTTGCATATTATAAACCAACATTTTCAACCTCTCTTTCCCTTCAATATATTGCCGCAAACAAGTTAATCTTTGACCTTACCCCACAATTTAAGGCAGGGATGAAAGCAATGTATTTGGGAGAAGAAAAGAAATTAGACCCAATTATTGATATTAATTTAAGTGTAAATTATAAATATAGCGACCAACTTTCATTGTTCGTTAAATTAAACAACCTAGCCTTCCAACGCTATCAAGAATATTACAACTACCCTTCTCAAAAATTTATGGGAATGATAGGAGCTTCGTTCTCTTTTTAAAACTTTGATCATTCAAAAATGATAACAAGAGAATACCTTATTGAATTTTACAATAAACCTATAGGGAAACAAGGCCTTAGAGATATTATTTTTGATATCGAAAAGGAATGTTTCCCTATTAGCATTTTATATAATATATCATTTACTGAAAAACAAAATATAGGTTTTCATGCAGCTTGGACTATAGAAAAGATGTACGAAAAAGACATTAAAGTAATTGATTTAATTATTGAAGATATCCTTAATGACTATAATAAAATCCCCAACTACGCTTGTGCACGTCATTATGGGAGAATGGTTGCTTATGCCTTAAAGCTCAATTCAAAA
>JALNVJ010000086.1 GCA_023227645.1 Bacteroidales bacterium
AAGAGGACAAATAGGTCGTTTTTCTCTTGTACTAGCCTAGATCGTTGAATAGTTACATCAATATTTGATTTCTCATATTTAAAAGGGTCTGTTACTATGGTGAAATCTTTAAAGGCAAAGCATTTTGAATAATCTAGTTTGCTTTGTGCATTAGGATCAATTGGGTCGCCGTCAAACATAATATCACAAATATCAACCCCTTCGGCCGAAAGTGCAATATCGAAACTATCGGGTGCCGAACACATAGCAAACATAAAGCCACCTCCTGAAACAAAATCACTTATACTCTTTGCTACTGCAAGTTTAAGTTGTGATACTTTATTAAATCCAAATTTCTTTGCCGTTGTTTCATTTGCCAAAACATCTTCTTGGTACCATAATTGATTGCGATAATTTGCCCAAAACTTACCGTACTGTCCTGTAAAATCTTCGTGGTGAAGGTGTAGCCAGTCGTACATTGGTAATACTCCTTTCATAATTTCCTCATCATATATAACATCATAAGGTATTTCGGCATATGTCAGAACAAGGGTTACGGCATCATCCCAAGGTAATTTATTTTTTGGGGAATAGACTGCAATCTTAGGAGCGTTTAGGAGTTTAACAACATCCATATTTGTTTCTGGTTCTGCAATTTCATTTAGTATTTGAGCAGCCTGAATATCTGCAATATTATTATAGCTTACCCCTCTTAGCTTACATTCTTTTTCAATTTTTTGATCGTAATTTATTAGGAAAGATCCTCCCCTATAATTTAATAACCAACTAACCTCTCCCCCTTGTTTAAGTATCCAATATGAAATCCCATAAGCTTTTAAATGATTTTTTTGAGAATCATCCATTGGAATAAGCAGGTAGAGAGCGAATGAATTTAGGCTCAAAAGAATTGTTGCTATAAATATTATGGTTCTTTTCATATCAATTAGCTAAAACCCGTTATTATTATCGGATGGGAAATCATCATCAATTTCATCATTCATCTTCGATTCAAATATCACAGAAGCACGACCACTACTGTCAAAATTGGTGTTTCCTTCCATTGAAGGCAAAGAACTCTGATCCATAGCATATTCTTTATTAAGGAATTTAGCAAACTGACCTATAAACCTCAAACGAACCTCACCAATTGGTCCTGAACGGTGTTTTGCAATTATTACATCTGCCATTCCTAAGGTAGGTCCGTTATCATCACCTTCTGTAAGTCCATAATATTCTGGACGATAAATAAACATTACAATATCGGCATCTTGCTCAATTGCACCAGACTCTCTAAGGTCGGATAGCATTGGTTTTTTGGTTCCCCCACGTGTTTCAACCGCACGAGAAAGCTGAGCCAAAGCAAGTACAGGAACTCCCAATTCTTTAGAAAGTGCTTTTAACTGACGAGATATTGTTGAAATTTCTTGCTCCCTATTTCCATTCTTATTATCGGAATTGCCACTCATAAGTTGGAGGTAGTCGATAAATATCATCTTAATACCATATTTCTGCTTTAACCTACGACATTTAGCCCTAAGTTCAAAAATCTTTAGTTGAGGAGTGTCATCAATATAAATTGGAGCCTTTGCTAGTCTTCCTATATCTTGTAAACGTTCTGTTTCATCTTTCCTAAGCTGGTCTCCTTTTCTAAGCCTATCACCAGATATTTCAACCTCGGAGGAAATTAAACGCATGGTAAGTTCCAGAGCGGTCATTTCCAGAGAGAAAAAAGCAATAGGGATATTATGATCAACTGCCATATTCCTTGCCATTGAAAGAGCTAGAGCTGTTTTTCCCATTGCAGGACGAGCAGCCAAGATAATTAATGTCCCCTTATGAAAACCAGTTGTTACACTATCTAAATCTCTAAACCCTGAAGGCACACCAGATGTCATACCACCAGCCTTTTGAGCCGCTTCAATTTCTTGCTGAGCCTCAAAGAGCAAAGATTCCAATTGTTGAAAATCACTTTTGAAGTTCTTATCACTAATATCCATTAAATTGGTTTCGGTCTTATCCAAAAGTGCAATAACATCGGTGGTTTCTTCATAAGCATCCTTAATAGTTTCGGTTGAAACTCTAATAAGTTCTCTTTGGATGTATTTTTCAGAAAGGATTCTTGCGTGATATTCAATATGAGCACCAGAGGTAACACGGGAAGTTAGGGATGAAATCTTATAGGCACCACCCACCATTTCTAAGGTACCATTCTTTTTAAGTTGTTCAACCACTGTTAGTATGTCAACAGGAGAGCTATTATAGAAAAGTTGTTTTATTGCCTTAAAAATCTCTCTATATTCAGGTGTATAGAAATAATCCTCACGAATTATATCAATTGAATTAGTTACCGCATCCTGATCTAAGAGCAAGCCACCCAAAACTGCCTCTTCTAAGTCAAGAGCCTGAGGGGGTATTTTACCATTTAGAGCAAAGGCCTGATCGGCGGTAAGACGTGAAGTCTTCGATTTAAAAGCATTTTCTTTCTTTTCCATAGACTGCAAAGATAAAACAAATAAAAAAAGAAAGCAATTTCAAATGAAAAAGATTAAATATAATATTATCTTTGCATCTTAAACTATTTGATTATGAAATCATATCTAAAGAAAAATAATAATTGGCTCTATGTTTCTGGAATTACCCTCTATGTATTTGGAATCATTCTTAGTACAATATTTGATAAGGATGTAAGTATGGAGGACAATCCAATAATTGGAATGATTTCCCAGATGAATGGGTGGATAATGCTTATATATATTGCGGTAATTGCACCTATATTAGAGGAAATCTCCTTTCGCTCTTGGACAGTGAATAAGAAATGGACAAAATACTTAAGTTTGATTCTATCCACCATATTTTTACTTTTAGCCAATCCATATATTGGAGGTATTTATTTTCTATCATTCTTAGCTGTAATTGTATTTTTAAAGAATAAACCAAAGCCAACCCTAATAAGTCTTATTCTAATAACAACCATAGGTTTTACTCTAGCACATATTGGAAATTTTGAAAAAAATATATTCTTAATTTCCACACCTGTGTATATTGGTATAACCTTTGTATTTACTTATATTGCACTAAGATTCAAACTAAGATATTCGATGATTGCCCATGGCTTATATAATTTCTCCCTCCTCCTACTAGGTGGATTTATTATTCCTTTTGGAAATAGTATAATTCTTAATGAAGGGAACTATGAAGGATGCCTAAAACCTGTTTCCGGATTATACTCTAAAAAAGGTACTGATAATTATGGTGGATACTCTGCAAATATCAGCAAGACTATGCTACCCGAAATAATATCTATGCTAGAGTTTGATAGCGATTACAAAATAAAGACCTATCCTAAGGGATATTCATTCTATAACCTAGAAGTAAAAACCAAAGACACCCTAAACAAAATTGATCTAAAAGCTCTAAGCCAAGAAATTATTAAGAAGGCAAATCTTAGATTAGACACAATAATAGTATTAAAAGATGCCTTTTTTGTGGAGATTAGAGATGTGGAAGAGATAAAAAGAGAGGTAAAAGAAAAGATGAAGGTTGATGAATTTCCAGCAAGTCTTTCTGGGATAATAAATAGTATATCACGATTTTATAATCAAACAATAATAATACCAGAAGAATATAATAACTTAATGGTTGAATATAAGAAAGAATTCTCTACCCTCTCAAGTGATAAAAGATTTGAAGATATTAGAAAAGATTTAGAAAAAGAATATGGAATTATACTAAAACCAAAGAAAGCTCAAGTGAAAGTTATTAGGATATTTGAGGAGATAAAATAGATCCTTATTTCATTTTCCTAGATCTCTGTTTCATTTTTTTAAAACGGCGATTCAGTAAATTATTACGGCGTTTCATTTTCCTGAAACGCCGTTTTATTTTTGGTAACTTTTGGGCATAAAAAAAAGAAAGAGTATTTAATCGCTACTAAGCTTCGCCTTTGCCTTGCTATAACTAAACACTCTTTCTCGGTTCAAAAATATTAAAATCAGAAATTATGAATTTAAACCAAGGATTTCATCTTTCTACAACTTCTATAGTAAAGCGAAGGTTTTTATCATACTTTCTTTGACAAATATACATCATAAAACTTCCTTTGTCAAGTCTTTTATGCAATAAAATAAATATCTTATAGAAATGCTATTGAATTTCAGTGATTTAAACCACTTTCTTTTTGCTATTTTTCTTGGCAAAGGGAAATGAATATCTTCTTATCTTCAATAAAATGGCATTGAATATCTACCTCAATGGTGATATTTTGAATTTGAGGGGGATTTACAAGAGGATTTACTTGAAATATATTAAAACTATTGGCTATTCCTGAGCCTGTGCATTTAACATAGGCCTCTTTTAATGTCCAAATCTTGGTAAATAATATATCTCTCTCTTGTTCATCTTTTGTTTCTTCCAACAACTTTATCTCTGAGGGATGGAAAAATCTATTAACTAATGACTTATTATATGTTCTTATTTTTTCAATATCTATTCCTATTGGCGTATCACTTAATGCTATTGCTATATATTCTTTTGTGTGAGATATGGAAAAATGTAGGTCTTTATTAAAAGGGAAGAAGGGCTTTCCTTCAACAGTTTTTTCAATTTTGCTGTCAAATTTAAAGCCCTTCTCCTCTATTATTTGGATTAGTATTTGCTTAGACCAAGTTGATATTTGCTTTTGAATTGGTAAGGAATTATCCTCTCCAAACATTTCTCTAGCTTTATCAATATGGTATAGAAAATACTCCAAAGCCTTAGGTCTTATTCGTTAATTCCAAGTAGTTCAACTTCGAATACTAATGTACTTCCTGCAGGAATTGTTCCAACTGGAGAGTCTCCATAAGCAAGGTCTGCTGGGATAATGAATTTGTATTTTGAACCCACACTCATCAACTGTACACCTTCTGTCCAACCTGGGATAACTTGATTTAATGGGAATGATATTGGTTCTTGTCTTTCAACAGATGAATCAAATACTTCACCATTTAATAAGGTTCCATGATAATGAACTTTTACTGTATCGGTTGGTTTTGGTTTTGCTCCCTCAGCTGGTTGAATAACTTCGTATTGAAGTCCGCTTTCTGTTTGAACAACTCCTGCTTTCTCAAGGTTTGTTTTCATAAAAACCACTCCCTCTTCTCTAGCTTGAAGTCCTAGTTGTTGCATTTGAGCTTGTTTTTTCATTTGCATTTCTTGTTGCCAAGCGCCCATAACTGCATTTTTATCCTCATCTGTTAATAGATTTTGGTTATTTCCATTAGCAGCTTGCCTAAGAGCTTCAATCATTATCTCTATATCTAAGTCGTAACCTTCTCTGATAAAGCTATTACCAATATCTTCTCCAATTATATAGCTTACCTTAGCCTTGTCTGTGTTTAATTCCATGTGTTTTTGTTTATTTGTTTATTTGTGATTGATTGTGTTTTATTCTATTTGATTATTGTAAGTTCGTCAATTAGGTTTTTAGCTCCTGCAAATTTGTCTATTATAAATAGTACGTAACGTGCATCAACATTTATTGTTCTTTGAACTTCAGGTTCAAATGCTATATCTCCACTCATTGCTTCCCAGTTACCATCAAATGCTAGTCCAATTAGATGTCCTTCTGCATTAAGAATTGGTGAGCCTGAGTTTCCTCCTGTAATATCATTATTTGAAAGGAAACAAGTTATTATTTCTCCCTTTTCATTTGCATATTGTCCATAGTCTTTATTAAGGTAAAGTTCTTTTAACTTAGCTGGGACTTGAAATTCAGATGAAGTTTCGTCCTCTTTTTCCATAACTCCAGCAAGTGTTGTTACATAATCGTAGTGAACTCCGTCTGCTGGATAATAATCTAAGACTTTGCCATAAGTCATTCTCATTGTGAAGTTTGCATCAGGGTATTGAACTAAGCTAGGATCCATTTCTCTAAGAGCTGCAACAAAACGTATTCTTGCATTAGATAGATTTTCCTCTGCCTTAACCAAAGTTTCGTCTCCAACTCCAATATATGAATAAGCTGTAAGTGCAGATTGAGCAATAAGGTCTTTTCCTAATTTCTTAGGTTTTGGATTTTTCATAAACTTTTCATAGTTAGATTGGTTTCCAAATACTGATTCTTTGAAAGCCTTTTCAACGAAAGCATCTATATTACCTTTAAACTTTTTCTCTAAGGTTTTGCTAATAAAATTATCCTTATCAATATTAGAGAACATTGTTACTAATGATTTAAACAATTCTTTTTCTGTTTCTTGGTCGTAGGTCTCAAAATGTTCAGTTCCTTTTTGTTTTAATATCCCAACTACTCTTTCATAGTTCTTATCTTTTTTATCCATTGTCATTAAAGACATTGAATGTTGGAAAGCAATTAGAGCACGTTTGTTTGACATTAGGCCTAAGTTTCCATACCATAAGTATTTTGTACCATTAGCATTTGCAATTTCGTTATTTGCCTTTTTAAGATCTTCAACAACGGGACCATATTTTTCTATTCTTGACTTATCACTTTCTATCCAAGAAGTCAATCTATCTTCAATAGCTTTTTTCTTACTATAAACATCTAGTTTTTTCAATCCTCTAAGTTCACCTTTTTTGTTTTTCCAAAGGTTCATATATCCTGCATAGTCTGATGCATATATAAGATTTACTCTATTATCTTTTTCCATCATCTTGTTCATTGTTGGTAGCATATATTCTCCTGCTCTAACAATTGATGGGTTAACAACGTTTATTGTGTTTGCAACTTCTCCTGATGTCATATATCTTTCAGTTGAGCCAGGGAATCCCCATATCATTGCAAAATCATTTTTCTTAACTCCCTTAATATTTATTGGTAAGAAATGTTTTGGTTTATAAGGTTGATTATCTTTTGAAAATTTAGCAGGTTTATTATCGCTATT
>JALNVJ010000087.1 GCA_023227645.1 Bacteroidales bacterium
TCTGAAAACAATAATGGTTTCTTTCTAATGGTTGAAGGTTCACAGATTGATTTTGAAGCTCACCTTAATAGATTTGACAATATGGTTGAAGAGGTTCTTGACTTCGACAAGGCGGTTGGACAAGCTATTGAATTTGCTAAAAGAGATAATAACACTTTGGTTATTGTTATTGCCGACCATGAAACAGGGGGGCTAACACTTAATGGAGGGAATATTGAAATTGGAAAGGTTAAGGATAAGTGGACAAGTCATAATCATACAGGAGTTATGGTACCTATTTATGCCTTTGGTATTGGAGCTGATAATTTTACTGGTGTGATGGAAAATACTGATGTTTTTAAGAAAATTTCATCATTATTGGATTTCAAATTGTAACTTTGCAAGATTAAAATAATAATATAACATAAAAATATACAGATGACAGATTACACATTGAAGTATAAAGTAGCTGATATTAACTTAGCTGACTTTGGAAGAAAAGAAATTGATATAGCAGAAAAAGAGATGCCAGGTTTGATGGCGTTAAGAGAAAAATTTGGTAAGAAAAAGCCTCTTAATGGAGTTAGAATTACAGGTTCTCTTCACATGACTATACAAACAGCAGTTCTAATTGAAACTCTTGTTGCCCTTGGCGCTGACGTTCGTTGGGCTTCTTGTAATATATTTTCAACTCAAGACCATGCAGCAGCAGCTATTGCTAAGGCAGGAATTCCAGTTTTTGCTTGGAAAGGTGAATCTTTAGAAGAATATTGGTGGTGTACTAATCAAGCTCTTTCTTTCCCTAATGGAAAAGGGGCTCAATTGATTGTTGATGATGGTGGTGACGCAACTCTTTTAGTTCATAAAGGTTATGCAGCAGAAAAAAATGCTTCAATATTAGATAAAACTCCTTCTTCAAATGAGGAAGCTGTGATTCTAAATACACTAAAAGAAATCCAAAAAGAAGATAATCAAAAATGGCATAAGACAATTGAGGAACTTAAGGGAGTTAGTGAAGAAACAACTACTGGTGTTCACCGTTTATATCAAATGATGGAAAGAGGAGAACTTCTTATTCCTGCAATAAATGTTAATGACTCAGTTACTAAATCAAAATTTGATAACCTTTATGGTTGTAGAGAATCTCTAGCTGACGGAATCAAGAGAGCAACTGATGTTATGATTGCCGGTAAAATTTGTGTTGTTTGTGGTTATGGAGATGTTGGTAAAGGTTGTGCACATTCAATGAAAAGTTATGGAGCAAGAGTTATTGTAACTGAAATTGACCCAATTTGTGCTCTTCAAGCTGCAATGGAAGGTTTTGAAGTAACTACTCTTAAGGAAGCACTTAAGGAAGGTAATATATTTGTTACAACAACAGGTAATAAAGACGTTATCACTGCTGAAAATATGGCTAATATGAATGACGACTCTATTGTTTGTAATATTGGACATTTCGACAATGAAATCCAAGTTGAAAAATTAGAAAACTGGAAAGGAATTACTAAATTAAATATTAAACCACAGGTTGATAAATATATTTTCGCTGATGGACATTGTATTTATTTATTAGCTGAAGGCCGTTTAGTTAATTTAGGTTGTGCAACAGGACATCCTTCATTTGTTATGAGTAGTTCTTTCACCAATCAAACCTTAGCTCAACTTGATTTATGGGAACATAATTATGAAGTTGGAGTATATCGTTTGTCTAAACAACTTGATGAAGAAGTTGCAAGACTTCACCTAGAAAGAATTGGAGTTAAACTAACTATTCTAACTGATGAGCAAGCTGAATATCTTGGAGTTGATAAAAACGGTCCTTATAAGGCAGACCATTATAGATATTAGTGAAAAATATATTTAGAATATTCAAATATATTAAAGGTTACAAAAGAGAAGTAAGCTTAAACATAGTTTTTAATCTACTCTATGTTTTTGCTTCTCTTTTTTCTTTTGTGATTGTAATACCTTTTGTTTCAGTACTCTTTGGGATTATAAAAGCACCGGCTATTTGTCCTGAGTTTACATTCAATAAAGATATTATTATTGATTATTTTGCATGGAACCTCAACCATCTAAGCCTAGAATATGGTCTCTATCCTTGCTTGGCAGTATTGAGTGGGGTTTATTTAGTATTTGCATTTCTATCTGCTCTATTTCGTTATTTGGGTATGTATTTCTTAGCTCCAATCAGAAATGGAGTTATTAAAGATTTAAGAAACGATATCTACCACAAAATTACAGTCCTTCCACTTTCATTCTTCTCTAACAAAAGAAAAGGAGACTTGCTTTCTAGATTGAGTTCCGACCTTTCTGATATTGAAATATCGGTTATTAGTAGTTTGCAAATGATGATTAAGGACCCAATTATGGTTCTTATTTTCCTTATTGCTCTAATAATTGCTAGCCCAAAACTTGTTGTCTTTATTTTTATTATCCTTCCTTTGGTTGCTATTCTTATCAGAAAAATTGGAGCAAGCTTAAATAGAAATTCGGAAAAAGGTCAAAAACAAATAGGAACAGTTATTTCTACAGTTGAAGAAACTCTTGGAGGAATAAGAATAATTAATGCCTATAATGCAGAACATCTTATTCGCAAAAAATTTGAAGGACAAAATAATGTTTATACTAAGTTAATGAACAAAATTCTTCGCCGCAGAGACCTATCCTCTCCTCTAACCGAAATATTTGCAATCTTAGCCTTAGTAATTATTGTTCTCTTTGGCGGAATGATGGTAATTAATGGAGAAATTCATCCCGGAATCTTAATAGGTTTTGTTCTCTTATTTGCAAGAATAATTGCCCCAATGCAAAGCGTAACTACAGCATATTATAACCTAAAGAAGGCTGAAGCTGCAGCCCAAAGGTTATATGAAATATTAGATGCTCCTGAAAGAATTATTGAAAAACCAAATGCAATAGAAACAATACTTTTTGAGGAAAAGATAGAATATAAAAATATATTTTTCTCTTATATTGAAGAAGAAGGAAAAGAAAAAATGGTGCTAAATGATATAAACCTTGAAATAGAAAAAGGCCAAACAATTGCTATTGTTGGAAAGTCCGGAGCAGGGAAGAGCACATTAATAGATTTACTACCAAGATTTCAAGACGCATTAGAAGGGGATATTACAATAGACGGAATATCAATTAAGGATTTTAACATCAATTCTCTAAGGCATATAATAGGAGTTGTTACACAAGAAAGCATCTTATTTAATGATACCATATTTGGTAATATTGCCTTTGGAATAAATGCTAGCCTTAAAGATGTTCAGAAAGCAGCAAAGGCAGCCAATGCTCATAGTTTTATCGAAAAACTCCCAAAAGGCTACTATACCAATATAGGAGATAGGGGCTTAAACATTTCAGGGGGAGAGCGTCAGAGAATATGTATTGCAAGAGCCATCCTAAAAGATCCTGCAATCCTACTTTTAGACGAAGCAACCTCAGCACTTGACACTGAAAGTGAAAGACTAGTTCAAGAATCTCTTGAAACAATTATGAAAGGACGAACAACCCTTGTTGTTGCTCACAGACTTTCAACCATACTTAATTCAGATAAAATAATAGTTATGGATAATGGGGAAATTGCTGAAGAAGGTACCCACCAAAGTCTTCTAAACCAAGGAGGAATTTATTCAAAGCTTATAGCCCTCCAAACCCTCTAAGCATTATATCTTTATTCTAATAGTTTTTTAAGTATTTTTTCTTTGGTTTATTTATTAACCAATAGAATTGAAATGCTATTTCTTGCTTATGATTGCCGTCTATTTCTTCATTGGAACTGTGGATTTCAGTCTTATCTTTATAATAGGTAATGCTATATCTAGCAGTAAGGTAGAGGTAATTATTGAAATCATATCTTAGAATTAAATATGATCTTAATCCTATGTCGTAGAGTTGGGAGGAGGAATAAGTTAGGGGTAGAGAATATTCGTAAATATAGAAAGCGTTATCGTAGTCATTTGTATTGAAATATGCTATTCTCATATTTAGACTTAATGGGAATGTTTTTGGACTTAGAATTAGGTCTTGAGATATAAACATCCCCTGATTTTCATTTGATTCATAATTCCTAGTTTTGGAATACCCCACTCGTGTCTTTAGAATTAGGTTTTTGCTTTTGCTATAAGTATATCGTAATTGAATTTGATTTAGAATATTATCCTCAGGATAGATTTCATCATTTGGATGTGTTTCATTGTATTGACGATTATTATTTTTGTACAGCAAGGTTAATTGATTGCTTAAACATGGATTAAAATTTAGTTCTGAACGAATTTTATAACCACTTACTGAAGTGTTTGCCCTATAACTTTGGTCGGGGAATTTAAAATAATCAAGACCAATAAAAAAATTGAAATACTTATTTAATTTTATGGAAAAGGCAGTGTATAATCCTCTTTCATTGGCATTCCTACTTTGGGTCCCTATTGCGGAAGCAAAGTTATTTTGGTATTGGTTTTGATAGTGCCTATAATTAAAACATAGACTAGTCTTATAGCCTAAGTTTATATCAACCCCAGTTAATAAAGCCCATCCTTTATTTCTACTCATAGCAATTTCTCCAAACCCTCTGACCTTTCTATGTATTGGTAAACTTGCATTGAAACTATATATGCTATTTATTTTTCCCTCAAAATAATGCTGCATATAGTCTTGATTTTGGTGAGTGATTGGATACTTATAATGATAATTGAAAAAGGTAAAACCAAGTTCTCTTCCTTTTCTTAGCCACTGTATATGTGTCCCATATAATGCTTCAATATTTGAATCTTTTCTTAGGAGTTCTGAATTGGTCCTATGTAATCCTGTTGTTAGGATGCTTCCAGAATAATCTATTCTGTTATAGGAACCAAATAAATAGACTGATAGGTCTTTTAAATTTATCTTGGTTGCCATACCTCTCATTGAGTTGTATTCTGTAATTGAACGATTGGGTTTTATGCCACTATAATTCTTTTTACTTTTAGCATCTTGGGTAAAATGTCCAAAATTAAGACTTTGATTAATTGCTAGTCCTTCTCCGAAACCCAAACGATAATCTCCAATTGTTATTTGCTCTATTATTGAAAGATCTTTTATGGTAAATTGAGCACTTAGATAGTCGTAAGTTTGTTTTTGTTTGGAATTAAAAAATGGCTCTCCTGCATCTTTATCAGCAATAATTGAAAAAGATAATCTATTATAATAATTTTGATTATAGCGAAATGAGGTTGAGAAATTCTTTCCTTGATATCCTCCGTCATCATCTCTTAAGTATCCCCATGCTTTTTCTAATACTTTTTTATATTGGAGTCTAATATCATAAGTGGATTTGGAAAGAATAGAGTCAATATGTAGTGAGGGTTTATAAATAACTGGTCCAACATAAATATAAGGTAAGATTTGATTTAGCGTTTCTTGGGAGAATCCATTGATATATAGGATTTCGTAAATTGTTAGAATTTGGTGAGTTTCTTTGATATAGCGTTGCAAAGAAAGGATCTGGAAGGGATCGAGTCCCATAAGCTGAAGGGTGTTTTGGTCAGCAGTATTAATATTTACAGGATTAATGCTTAGATAATACAAATCCTCTATCAAAGTCTGCTTCTCTTGTTCAGAGATTTCGCTTTCTTCAATAGAGGATATTTGATTATTTATATCTATTTGGGCTAATGAGTTAACATAAGAAAATACAAAGATAATAATAGAATATATTACTTTCCTTTTAGCCATTTTCCTTTATTTCATAATTAACTTAACTGCATTTACTCCAACCACAATTAGTACAATTTTTACAACCTCCAGAATAAATTATTGTTTCATGTTTACAAGTAGGACATATCTCTCCTTTTGCCTTTGTTCCGTCTTGGATATATCTCTTAAGAGCTCTTGCAACTCCATTTTTCCAAGTGTTGATTGTATCATTGTCTAATGTAAGCTTTGAAACTAAGTCTATAACATTATTAAGTGGCATTCCATGACGAAGGATTCCTGATATAAGTTTTGCATAATTCCAAAACTCTTTATCAAAAAGTCGAGATAGGCCACCAATTGTGTTTTCGTAACCATCTTTGTCTTGATAAACAAAGTCGTATCTTGATGTTTCTTGTTCCTTAACCTTAACTACCCAGCCTTTTATTATTCCTTCAGGCAAATAAAATCTATCAGGATCTGCCTTTCCAGTAAAGATTTCGTAAGGTCTCCCTTCATAAATACCAACAACAGCAATCCATTTCTCCTTATCGTTTTGGAATCTTATAACGTCGGCCTCGAGCTTCCTCGGTCTTTTAGGTGCTTGTGTTTCGGTAAAGGTTGATTTGTTTGAACTTTCAGAATTAGAAATCAATACTCCTTCACGAGAACCTTCACGATAAATTGTCATTCCCTTACAACCACTTTCCCAAGCTGTTTGATAAATTTGACTAACAATATCTTCAGGCGTTTCCTTAGGAATATTAACAGTTACACTTATGGAATGATCCACCCATTTCTGAACTTCTCCCTGCATCTTAACCTTCTTAACCCAATCAATATCGTTTGCAGTTGCTTTATGATATGGAGACTTAGCAATAAGTTCATCCAATTCTTCTTGAGAGTAGTTTTTAGTTATTTCGTTAATATCATATCCATTAATTACTGCCCATTCAGCAAACTTATGATGAAAAACAGTATATTCTTCCCAACCTTGTCCTTCACTATCAACAAAGCTTGTTTTATCAGAATTATCATTATGATTTACTTTTCTCCTCCTCTTATATGCTATTTGGAAAGCTGGTTCAATTCCAGAGGTTGTTTGAGTACATATACTAA